>DASUTW010000099.1:0-6118 GCA_036374395.1 Actinomycetota bacterium | reverse complement strand
CTCGATGTGCCCCATCCGCTCGCGACGGACCTTGGCGCGGGTGATCTCCACGCCGCACCGCTCGCAGATGATGCCCTTGAACCGGACCCGCTTGTACTTCCCGCAGTGGCACTCCCAGTCGCGGGTGGGGCCGAAGATGCGCTCGCAGAACAGCCCATCCTTCTCGGGCTTCAGGGTGCGGTAGTTGATCGTCTCCGGCTTCTTGACCTCGCCGTTCGACCAGGCTCGGATCTGATCACCCGTGGCGAGACCGATCCTCAGCTCGTCGAAGTAGTTCACGTCGAGCACGCGCTCAGCTCCTCTCGACTCACTCGAAATCCGCCCCCGCCGGCTCACGCCGCGAGAGGTCGATGCCCAGCTCCTCCGCCGCGCGGAAGACGTCGTCGTCGGTCTCCCGCATCTCGATCTCCTGGCCCTCCGCGGAGAGCACCTCGACGTTCAGCGCGAGGGACTGCATCTCCTTGATGAGGACCTTGAAGGACTCGGGGATCCCCGGCTCGGGGATGTTCTCGCCCTTCACGATCGCCTCGTACACCTTCACCCGGCCCAGGATGTCGTCCGACTTGATCGTCAGCAGCTCCTGGAGGGCGTAGGCCGCGCCGTAGGCCTCGAGGGCCCACACCTCCATCTCGCCGAACCGCTGGCCGCCGAACTGCGCCTTCCCGCCCAGCGGCTGCTGCGTGATCATCGAGTACGGGCCGGTGGACCGGGCGTGGATCTTGTCGTCCACCAGGTGGAGCAGCTTCAGGATGTAGATGTAGCCCACCGTCACCGGCTGCTCGAACGGCCGCCCCGTCCGCCCGTCGTAGAGCACCGCCTTGCCGTGCTCGTCCACGAGCTGGTCGCCGTCCTTGTTGGGCTTGGCCGTGGCCAGGGCCTCCTTGATCTCGTGCTCGCGGGCCCCGTCGAAGACCGGGGACGAGACGAACACGGGGCCCTCGTGCTCCCTGCCGTTGGACTTGAACCCCTGGTGGGCCGCCCAGCCGAGGTGGGTCTCGAGCACCTGTCCCAGGTTCATCCGGGAGGGCACCCCGAGCGGGTTCAGGATGATGTCCACCGGCGTCCCATCGGGCAGGAACGGCATGTCGGCCTCGGGCAGCACCTTGGCGATCACGCCCTTGTTCCCGTGCCGCCCGGCCAGCTTGTCCCCGTCGGAGATCTTCCGCTTCTGGGCCACGTAGACACGCACGAGCTGGTTGACACCCGGGGAGAGCTCGTCGCCGTCCTCGCGAGTGAAGACGCGAACCCCGATCACCTTCCCGGACTCGCCGTGAGGGACCTTCAGCGACGTGTCGCGGACCTCCCGCGCCTTCTCGCCGAAGATCGCACGGAGCAGCCGCTCCTCGGGGGTCAGCTCGGTCTCGCCCTTCGGCGTGACCTTGCCCACGAGGTAGTCGCCGGTGGTGACCTCGGCCCCCACGCGCACGATCCCCCGCTCGTCGAGGTCCTTCAGGATCTCCTCGGAGACGTTGGGGATGTCGCGCGTGATCTCCTCGGGCCCGAGCTTCGTGTCCCGGGCGTCCACCTCGTGCTCCTCGATGTGGATCGAGGTGAGCACATCCTCCTTCGCCAGACGCTCGGAGATCACGATCGCGTCTTCGTAGTTGTGGCCCTCCCAGGACATGAAGGCGACCAAGAGATTCTTTCCCAGCGCCATCTCGCCCTGGTCGGTGGAGGGGCCGTCGGCGATGATCTGCCGCGCCGCGACCCGGTCGCCCTCGGTCACCACGGGCCGCTGGTTGATGCAGGTCCCCTGGTTCGAGCGGCGGTACTTCTGCAGCTTGTACGGCCGCAGGTTGCCGTCCCGCTCCTTGACCACGATCTGGTCGGCGGAGACCTCCTCGACGGTCCCGGCCTTCTCGGCCATCACGACGTCGCCCGCGTCCACGGCCGCGCGGAGCTCAACGCCCGTGCCGATCAGCGGGGCCTCCGCCCGCAGGAGCGGTACGGCCTGCCTCTGCATGTTCGCGCCCATCAGGGCGCGGTTCGCGTCGTCGTGCTCGAGGAAGGGGATCATGGCCGCCCCCACCGAGACGATCTGCTTCGGCGAAACGTCCATGTAGTCGACTTCCGAGGACGGCACGTAGTCCACCTCGCCGCCCTTCCTCCGGACGAGCACGCGGTCGCTCACGAAGCGCCCGTTCTTGTCGAGCTCGGCGTTGGCCTGGGCGATGACGTACAGGTCCTCCTCGTCCGCCGTCAGGTAGTCGATCTGGTCGGTGACCTTGCCCTTCTCCACCTTCCGGTAGGGGGTCTCCACGAAGCCGAAGTCGTTCATGCGCCCGAAGGACGAGAGCGATCCGATCAGGCCGATGTTCGGCCCCTCCGGCGTCTCGATCGGGCACATCCGGCCGTAGTGAGACGGGTGCACGTCCCGGACCTCGAAGCCCGCCCGCTCCCGCGAGAGCCCGCCCGGCCCCAGCGCGGAGAGGCGGCGCTTGTGGGTCAGCCCCGCCAGCGGGTTCGTCTGGTCCAGGAACTGGGAGAGCTGGGAGGTCCCGAAGAACTCCTTGATCGAGCCCACGACCGGGCGGATGTTGACGAGCGTCGTCGGCGTGATCGCCTCGACGTCCTGCGTCGTCATCCGCTCGCGGACCACGCGCTCCATCCGCGAGAGGCCGATCCGGATCTGGTTCTGGATCAGCTCGCCCACCGACCGGAGCCGGCGGTTCCCGAAGTGGTCGATGTCGTCGGTGTCGAAGCCCTCCTGGCCCGCGTGCAGGCGCACGAGGTAGCGAACCGTCTTCACCATGTCCTCGTAGGTGAGGACCGACTTGAAGGGGGCCGCCCCCCGCTCGTTGCCGTAGGGGTGGGAGAAGACCCTCCACCTGGGCTGCTCGAACTCCTTCCGCTCGGGCTTGTCCTGCTCCCGCAGCGTCTCGTAGCGTCGCTTCAGCTGGGTCTTCAGGAGATCGTCGACCTCGCCCAGCTTCTTGTCCACCTTGTAGCGGCCCACCTTGGCCAGGTCGTAGCGCTTCGGGTTGAAGAAGAGGTTCTCAAGGAGGTTGCGGGCAGACTCGGCCGTGGGCGGCTCGCCCGGGCGCAGCTTCCGGTAGATGTCCTCCAGAGCCTCCTCGGGCGTCTCCAGCCCGTCCTTCTCCAGGGTGGCAGCGATGGTCGGGGCGTTGTCGAAAAGCTCCATGATCTCGTCGCTCGACCAGCCCAGGGCCTTGAGGAGCACCGTGACGTTCTGACGGCGCTTCCGGTCGATGCGGACGCCGACGAGCTCCTTCTTGTCCACCTCGAACTCGAGCCAGGCCCCGCGCGCGGGGATGATCTTGGCGATGAAGATGTCCTTGTCCGCGGTCTTGTCGAGCTGCTTGTCGAAGTAGACCCCGGGCGAGCGCACGAGCTGGGACACGACGACCCGCTCGGTCCCGTTGATGATGAACGTCCCGCGCTCGGTCATCATCGGGAACTCCCCCATGAAGACCGGGGCGGACTTGATCTCGCCCGTCTGCTTGTTGATGAACTCGGCCTGGACGTGGAGGCCCGCCGAGTACGTCATGTCCTTGTCCTTGCACTCGTCCACGGAGTACTTGACGTCCTCGAACCAGAAGTCCCCGAACCGGAGCTCGTAGGTCTCGGTGTAGTCCTCGATCGGGCTGATCTCGTCGAAGACCTCTCGCAGTCCGTCGGTGATGAGCCAGTCGAAGGACTCGCGCTGGATCGCGATCAGGTCGGGCAGCTCCTGGGGCTCCAGAAGCTTGGCGAAGGACACGCGCTCACGACCGGTCACGGCGTTCGGCAAAGAGATCCCCCCCTAGGGAACGACATGCGTGTAACTCGCGTACGCGGGAGACGGCACGGCAAACCGCTAGTTTAGGCCCCTGCCCGCGGAGTGTCAACGGAGGCGCCTCGAAGCAGGCCGCCCCGTGGGGCGACCCGCTGGGCGGGGTCGGTGAGCCGCCACCTACTGGAGCTCGACGGTCCCGCCGGCGGCCTCGAGCTTCTCCTTGGCCTGCTCGGCCGTCTCCTTGTTGACCTTCTCCAGAACCGGCTTCGGAGCGCCGTCCACGAGCTCCTTGGCCTCCTTCAGGCCGAGGTTCGTGAGACCGCGGACCTCCTTGATGACCTGGATCTTCTTGTCCCCGGCGGAGGAGAGGATCACGTCGAACTCGTCCTTCTCCTCGGCTGCGGCGCCTGCGTCCCCTCCCGGCGCCCCGGCCACCGCCACGGGGGCCGCCATCGCCGCGGCCTCCACATCGAACGTCTCCTCGAACTGCTTGATGAACTCCGAGAGCTCAAGGAGCGTCATCTCCTTGAAGGCCTCGAGGAGATCATCGCTGGAGAGCTTGGCCATCTACCCTTCCTCCTGCTCCTCGTCCTGCGCTTCCTCGGTCTCCTCCTCCGCCTGCTCGGCGGAAGCCTGATCGTCTCCCCCCTCGTCCTCGCTCGGGGCCTCCTCGGCGGGGGGCTCTTCGCTCGGGGGCTCCTCGGCGGGGGCCTCCTCGCTCGGGGGCTCCTCGGCGGGGGCCTCCTCCTCCAGCTTCTCCCTGTAGGCGCTCAGCAGCGAGGCGAACCGCGACTGCAGGGCCTGCATCAGGTACGCGGCCTTCCGCATGTGCATCGAGAGCAGGCCGGCCACCTTGGCCAGCATCTCCTCCCGGGTCTCAAGCGCCGCGAGCGCCCGGATCTCGTCGGCCCCAAGGACGCGACCTTCGGCCAGGCCCCCCTTCACCTCGAGCACCGGGAAGCGCTTCGTGGCGTCCACGAGGGCCTTCGCCCCGGCCACGATGTCGCCCTGGACGAACGCCACCGCGGTGGGCCCCTCGAGGAAGGATTCCAGCTCGGACATCTCGAGGTCCCGGACCGCGAGGCGAGTCAGCGTGTTCTTCAGCACCGAGAAGGCGGCCTCGGCCTCGAGGAGGGCCGTGCGGACCTCCCCGATATCGGGGACGGAGAGGCCGCGGTAGTCGGCGAAGTACGCCGCCTGCGCGGAGCGCAGCCGCTCCTTGATCTCCTCGACCTTCTCGACCTTCTGCTGGTTCGGCATCGTGGTCCTCACATGCGAGAAGCGCCTCCGCAGCACAGCCCGGGAAGGCGCTTCGCTGCCTCGGCAGGTGCCCCGTCGGGATTACGCGGTTGTCGGCCCGCCCCTGCTGTCTGCGGCGGCCCCAAGGATACACACGGCGACCGGGACCGACAACGGTCAGGCCGGCACCGACTCGGCCACGTCCTTGATCTTGGACGGGTCGATGCGGATCCCCGGGCCCATCGTCGAGGAAAGCGTGACCGAGCGGATGTAGCGGCCCTTCGCGCCTGCCGGCTTGGCCCGGAGCACTTCGTCCACCACCGTCAGATAGTTCTCGGACAGGGCCTGGAGCTCGAACGAGCGCTTCCCGATGATGAGGTGGAGGTTCCCCGCCTTGTCCACTCGGTACTCGAGCTTCCCACCCTTGATGTCCTGGACCGCCTTGCCGATGTCCTCGGTCACCGTGCCGGCCTTGGGGTTCGGCATCAGGCCGCGGGGGCCGAGGATGCGGCCGGCCTTCCCCACGATCGGCATCATGTCGGGAGTGGCTACCGCCGCCTCGAACTCGATCGTGCCGCCGAGGACCGTCTCCAGAAGGTCCTCGCCGCCCACGACGTCGGCGCCGGCCTCCTGCGCCTCGCGGGCCTTGTCGCCCACCGCGAACGCGGCAACGCGCACGCTCTGGCCCGTTCCGTGGGGCAGGGAGACGGTGCCGCGCACCATCTCCTCCGCCTTCCGGGGGTCCACGCCGAGCCGGAACGAGAGCTCGACGGTCTCGTCGAACTTCGCCTTCGGCAGCTCGTGCAGGATCCGCAGGGCGTCGGCCGGGGTGTAGAGCTGCTCGCGGTTGATGGACCTCATCGCGTCCGTGTATCGCTTGCCGCCCATCAGCCCACCACCTCGATCCCCATCGAGCGCGCCGTGCCCTCGATGATCCGCATCGCGTTCTCGAGGTCCCGCGCGTTGAGGTCCTTCATCTTCGTCTCGGCGATCTGGCGGACCTGGCTCCTGGAGACCTGCCCCACCTTCTCGCGGTTGGGCTCGCCCGAGCCCTTCTCCACCCGCGCGGCCTGCTTCAGCAGCTCGGCCGCGGGGGGCTGCTTCGTGACGAACGTGAACGAGCGGTCCTCGTAGATCGTCAGC
>DASUTW010000098.1:0-8123 GCA_036374395.1 Actinomycetota bacterium | reverse complement strand
GACGCGATCGCGGAGGGCCTCCGGGCCGTGCTGGGCGACGAGGATCTGCGCGAGAGCCTGATCCGGCGGGGCAGGGAGCGGGCGGCGAGCTTCACGTGGGACCGGACGGCGAGGGGCCTGCGCGAGACCTACTCGGCCCTGGCCGGGAGCGAGGCCAGGACCTCGTCGTAGACCGCGGCGTGCGCTTCGGCCACCTTCCCGGCCTCGAACCGCTCGACGTTCCGGAGGCCCTCCGCGAGCAGCCGCTCCCGGTAGGGAGCGTCCCCGAGCACCCGCTCGATCCCCGCGCGGATCGACCCGACGTCGTAGGGATCCACCAGACAGGCCCCCTCACCGGCCACCTCCGGAAGCGGAGGCCGATCCCCGGCCACCACCGGCCTCCCGCTGGCCTGCGCCTCGGCGATCGGCAGCCCGAACCCCTCCTTCGTGGAGGCGAACACGACGAGGTCGCTCTGCCGGTACAGCCCGTGGACCTCGTCGCGAGGGAGCGAGACCCGCTCCTCGAAGCGCACCCCGCAGCGTCCCAGCAGCCCCCGCTGCTCCGGGGTCAGCTCCCCGAGGACGATCAGCCGGCACGGCACCCCTTCGAGCGCCCGGATCACCCGCTCCAGGTTCTTGTTGGGCCTCGTCCCCACCTGGAGGATGATGGGCTCGCTCAGATCCTCCCGCATCGCCGACGGCCTGAACCGCGGGTCCACCGGCATCGAGATCACCCGGACCTTCGCCGGGTCCACGCTCGTGTACCGGTGGAGGTCCTCCCGCACGCCGTGCGTGGGCACCACCACCAGTGCCGCCCGCCGCGCCGGGAGCTCCAGCCACACCCACCGGTAGATCCACCGTTTCACGGCGCCCGCCCGCTCCATGAACTCGCAGTCGTGGATCGTCACGATCGTTCGATCGCGTCGCAGGAGGAGGGCGAGGAAGGTAACGTCGCCCACGACGTGGTTGAGGTCGCCCTGCCGCCTCCGAGCCTCCAGCACGGCCAGCGCTCGCGGCAGCACCCCCTTGCTCCGGTAGGAGGCCACCCGCTTCACGGGCTCGAACCGGTCGGGCAGCCGCTCCGCGATCAGGTCGAAGACCTGCTCGATGCTGAAGACGCCGGGGGTGGGCTTCCGGGAGAAGAGGGCGACCCGGGCCCGGGTCATCGTGCGTCGCCGCGCCCCGGGAGCCGCTGGGTCCCGCCGGGCGCGAACGGCAGGGGGGCGTGCGAGGTCCACGGGTCCGCGGTCTGGTGGCGGATGTGGAGCCCTCCGATGCGAAGGCCCTCGGCTCGCCCGGCCACGACCCACGGCGAGAGCGTGGGGCGCTCGAGCTCCAGCATGCGCTCGATCGCCGCGAGGACGATCCGCTCCTCCTCGGGCGAGAGATCGGGCGGCAGCTCGTAGCGGGGCATGGTCAGAGCGGGATGTTGCCGTGCTTGCGAGCGGGCACCTGCTCGCGCTTCGTGTGCAGCATGCGGAGCGACTGGATCAGCTTGATCCGCGTCTCTGCCGGCTCGATCACGTCGTCAACGTACCCGCGCTCCGCGGCACGGTAGGGGTTGAGGAAGCTCTTCTCGTACCGCTCGATCAGCTTGGCCCGCGTGCCCTCGGGGTCGTCGGCCTCCTTGATCTCGCGCCGGTGGATGATGTTCACCGCGCCGCCCGAGCCCATCACCGCGATCTCGGCGGTGGGCCAGGCGAACGAGACGTCGGCCCGGATGTGCTTCGAGTTCATCACGACGTACGCGCCCCCGTAAGCCTTCCGCGTGATCACGGTCATCCGCGGCACGGTGGCCTCGGTGAAGGCGTACAGGAGCTTCGCCCCGCGCCGGATGATCCCGCCGTACTCCTGCGCCGCCCCCGGCAGGAACCCGGGGACGTCCACGAAGGTCACCAGCGGGATGTTGAACGCGTCGCAGAACCGGATGAAGCGCGCCGCCTTCTCGCTCGACTCGATGTCGAGCGTGCCCGCCAGGACCTTGGGCTGGTTGGCCACGATCCCCACGCTCCGACCGTCGAGCCGGGCGAAGCCCACGACCACGTTCATCGCCCACAGCGGGAAGACCTCGTAGAACTCACCCCCGTCCACGACGCCGCGCACGACGTCCTTCATGTCGTAGGGCTCCTTGGCCGAGTCGGGGACGATCGCGTTCAGCTCCTCGACCCGTCGCTCGGGGTCGTCCGTGGGCGCGTAGGCCGGCGGGTCCTCCATGTTGTTCGAAGGGAGGAACGACAGCAGGTAGCGGATCTGCTGGAGGCATTCCTCCTCGTCCTCCGCCACGAAGCTGGACAGGCCCGAGCGGCTGGCGTGGGTCATGGCGCCGCCCAGCTCCTCGAACGTGACGTCCTCGCCCGTGACGGTCTTGATGACATCGGGCCCAGTGATGAACATGTGCGAGGTCTCCTTCACCATGTAGGTGAAGTCGGTGACGGCGGGGGAGTAGACGGCGCCTCCCGCGCAGGGCCCCATGATCGCGCTGATCTGCGGGATCACGCCACTGAACCGCACGTTGCGATCGAAGATCGTCCCGAACCCCGCCAGCGAGGACGCACCCTCCTGGATCCGGGCCCCGCCCGAGTCGTTGAGCCCGATCACCGGCGCGCCCACCGACGCCGCGAGGTCCATCACCTTGCAGATCTTCTCGGCGTGGACCTCGCCCAGCGAGCCCCCGAAGACCGTGAAGTCCTGCGAGTAGACGAAGACCCTCCGGCCGTCGATCGTGCCCCAGCCGGTGACGACGCCGTCGGTGTAGGGGCGGTTGCGGGCCATCCCCAGGTCGGTGGCCCGGTGCTTGACGAGCTTGTCGGTCTCCACGAAGGAGCCCGGATCGAGGAGGAGATCGATCCGCTCCCGCGCGGTGAGCTTCCCGCGGGCGTGCTGACGCTCGATGGCCTCCTCGCCGCCGGCCACCTCCGCCTTCTTGTGGAGGCGCCGCAGCTCCTTCAGCTTCTTGGCCTCGATCTCCGCCGTCGGTTCCGTGCGCTTCGCCATGCCTGCTCCCATCTCCAGCCGCCGCACCGACGGAGTCTACCGGGTGGGCCACATCGGGAGGCCGATCTCCTCGTCGTGCTCCCGGACCGGGGCCTCCCCACGGAAGAGGTGGAACGCGACCTCGGCCACGAACAGCTCGCCCCCGAACAGGTGGCCCCCGATCGTGGTCCCGTCGGGCTTCCCGGCCACGATGTGCATGTGGAGGAACGGCTCGCCGTCCCGGATCGAAACGTTCCCGTTGGCCGAGGCGATCTCGAGCTCGCCCTCGTGCGTGAGGTGCGTGTACTCCTGTATCACCTGGTCGTAGTAGCCGTACTCGAGGCTGCGGAGCGCCCCGATCGCCGTGATCTGGGCCCCCTGGATCCCCAGCTCCTTGGCCGCCTCGGTGACGCCCTCGTAGATGTCGGTGCCCGGGGGGAGCCGCAGCAGGGTAAGGTCCTCGCTCCGGTACATGCGCATGGATGCTCCTTTCGGTCGGCCTTCCGGGGCATCCTATGTCGGTGGCGGGCCGTACCCTGAGCCCATGGAGCTGACGCCGGTCCAGCAGCGCACGCTCGACGAGCTGATGCGGATGCAGCCCCTCCCCGTGTTCCGTCGCGAGCTGGTCGAGGGGCTGCGGGCCGATCTCGAGCGCCGCCTCCGGCCGCTCACCGACAACCTGCGGAAAGGCGAGGGCGTCTGGCTCAGCAAGTCGAAGCTCTCGGACCTGCACGGCCGGTGCGAGGGGCTGTTCCTCGCGAACCACCTGGGGGAGGGGGAGTTCGAGCTCGGGTGGCAGCTGGCCCGGGGGGCGCTCGTGCACCGGGCGATCGCGGTCTCGGTGAACCTGCCCGACCGGTCGGATGCCGAGCTCGTGGAGGCTGCGCTGGCACAGCTCCGCCGCGACGACGCCGCGTTCGACGAGTTCTGTCTCGGGTTGTCCGATCCGGACCTCGCCGCGCTGGAATCCGAGTCAGTGGAGCGGGTGCTGCTTTTCCGCGCCACGTTCCCGCCGCTCCAGAAGGGGTGGTCGCCCGCCGTCGAGCCCTCGCTGAAGGCGACGTTCGCGGGGGACCGCGTGGTGCTGTCGGCCCGCCCGGATCTCCTGCTGGGGAGCGACGATCGCGAGGAGCCGATGCGGGCCCGCCGACTGGTGCTCGAGCTGAAGACGGGGAGCGACCGGCCGGAGCACGACGACGACCTCCGCTTCTACGCGCTGCTGGCGACGCTTCGGTTGGGCGTGCCGCCCTTCCGCGTGGCCACGGTGTTCCTCGACGACGGCACCTGGCGGGCGCACGACGTGAGCGAGGACCTGCTGGAGGCGGCGGTCCGCCGCATCGGCGACGGTGCGGTGCGGGCGGGGGCGATCATCGCGGGCGAGGACCCGCGGCTGAGGCCCGGCCCGTGGTGCCGCTGGTGCCCCCGGACCGAGACGTGCCCAGAGTCCGCGTTCCGCGCGGACGACTGAGGCTGCTCGGATCAGGCGAGGCGGGCGGCGCCGAAGGCGAGCGTGGCGACGGCTAGCACCATCGCGGCGTTCGAGACGTAGAAGGTCCGTACGAACGTCCGCGTCTGATCGGTCATCCTCTCGAGCATCCGCGACTCGAGGTTGGCCAGCTTCGTGTCCGTCCTCGCCTCGAGGAGCTCGAGCTTCGACTCGAACCCGTCCATCCGCGAATCGATCCCGACGAGGCGACTCTCCAGGCCACGAAGCTCGTGACGGAGCTCCTCGCGAGTGACGCCCCGGGATCCCAGCTCGCCCATCAACGTCCTGCCTCCTCGAGACCGAGAACCTCCTCGAGCTTGCGAAGCAAGCGCTCGCGCTCATCCACGGCCATTCTGTGCCTCCTCCCGGCAAGCGACAAGCGGGGAGGGACAGGACCGTAGCACCCGGCACCGACACGACCCGGGTGGATGAGCGAACCTACCTTTGGGTAGCATCCAGGGCACCCATCCCACGGAGGAGCGAGCGTGACCAAGGACATCTACGAGATCGGCGAGATCCCGTCGCTGGGCGAGATCCCCCAGCGTATGTACGCCCAGGTGATCCGGCCCGAGCGATTCGGCGAGCCGAAGGACGCGTTCCAGATCGAGGAGATCTCCGTCCCCGAGGTCGGGCCCGACGAGGCCCTCGTCCTGGTGATGGCCGCCGGCATCAACTACAACAACGTCTGGGCCGCTCAGGGCGTCCCGATCGACGTGACCAAGGTCCACGGCAAGCTGGGAGAGCCCGACGACTTCCACATCGGCGGCTCGGACGCCTCGGGCATCGTCTACGCCGTGGGCGAGAACGTCTCCAACGTGAAGGTGGGCGACCACGTTGTCGTCCACTGCGGCGCATGGGACCGTGAGGCCGACGGCCTGCCCGACCCGATGCTCCACCCCTCGTTCCGGATCTGGGGCTACGAGTCGAACTGGGGGTCGTTCGCGCAGTTCTGCAAGGCGCAGGGCCACCAGCTCCTCCCCAAGGCGCCCCAGCTCACATGGGAGGAGGCGGCAGCCCCGACGCTCGTGGGCGCCACCGCGTACCGGATGCTCTTCGGCTGGCCGCCCCACGTGGTCGAGGAGGGCGACGTCGTCCTTGTCTGGGGCGCGGCCGGGGGCCTCGGGTCGATGGCGATCCAGCTCGTGGCCCAGGCCGGCGGCAAGCCGATCGGGGTCGTCTCCAGCGAGGACAAGTTCGAGTTCTGCACGAAGCTCGGCGCTGTCGGGATGATCAACCGCAAGGACTTCGACCACTGGGGGATGCTGCCTCACTGGACCGACGACGAGGCCTACGCGACCTGGGCGGAGGGGGCCAAAGCGTTCGGCAAGGCGATGTGGGATGCCCTGGGGGAGAAGCGAAGCCCGAAGATCGTCTTCGAGCACCCCGGCGAGTCCACCATCCCCACCTCGATCTTCGTGGCTGACACCGGCGGCATGGTCGTGATCTGCGCCGGCACCACCGGCTACAACGCCGTGGTGGACCTCCGCTACCTCTGGACCCGGCAGAAGCGGTTCCAGGGCTCCCACTTCGCCAACGACGAGCAGTCGCGCGCCTTCAACCAGATGGTGATCGACGGCACCGTGGACCCGGCGCTCTCGCGCACCTTCTCGTTCGCCGACATCGGGACGGCCCACCAGCTGATGTCCGAGAACGCCCACCCCGACGGCAACATGGCCGCGCTCGTCTCCGCCCCGAGCGAGGGGCTCTCGGACGTGCCCGCGTGAGGCGCGCCCTCGTCCTCACGCTCGCCCTCGTCGTCGCGGCCTGCGGCGGTCCGGAAGGGGCGGGGGACGTCGCGACCGACGTCTGGGTCCGCGACGTCTGCACGACCCTCACCGACTGGAACGACCGACTGCAGAGCAGGACCGGCACCCTCCAGACGGATCTCCAGGGTCTGCCCCAGGGTGACTTCCAGGCCCTGAAGGACCTCATGGTTTCGTACATCGATGGCGTGATCGAGGACACCGATCAAGCCGTGACCTCGCTCGAAGGGGCGGGCGCCCCGGCGGTGCAGGACGGCGAGGAGGCCTCCCGTCTGATGGTCCGCGGGATCGGCGAGGTCCGCACGATCTTCGAGGAGGCCCGGGAGGACATCGCGGCGCTCGACGTGTCGCGCCCTCGCCGATTCGCGATGGCCCTCCAGGAGATCGGGTCGCGCATCCAGCAGGGCGGGCAGCGCGTCCAGGCCACGTTCCAGGAGGTCGATCAGCGCGGGATCGGGGGAGAGGAGCTCGACCGAGCCTTCAGCGAGGAGCCCACGTGCGCGCCCCTCGCCGGAGGGGCCGGCCCCTAGGCCTCCTGCACCAGCTCGATCAGCGTGCCGTGGAGGGCCTTCGGGTGGACGAAGGCCACCGTCGTGCCGCGTGATCCCGGGCGACCGTGCTCGTCGACGAGCCGGTGCCCCTGCTCCCTGAGATGGGCGAGGACCTCTTCCACGTCGTCCACGCGGTAGGCGATGTGGTGGATCCCCTCCCCGCGCGCCTCGAGGTACTTCCCGACCGGGGTGTCCGGGCCTCGGGACCCGAGCAGCTGGATGTACGAGGTGCCCACCTTGAACATCACCTCGTTCACCCCCTGGTCCTCGACCGTCTCGCGGTGGGTGGGCTCCACGCCGAAGGCGGCGCGGTACCGCTCCACCGCCTCCTCGAGATCCTGGACGGCGATCCCCACGTGATCGATGTCGGTCAACACTACCTCGTCCTCCGCCGTCCCATGTCCACCGCCGGGTGGAGGCGCGCGGCCAGCTCCTTGGCCTGCGGGACATGGTACGCGGGGGAGGAGAGGGCGGCGTGGATCGCGGCGACCGCGCGGAGCCTGGCTTCGTCGGAGACCCCGTCGCCCCCGACGTAGAACTCGACCAGCTCGAGGAACTGGGGCAGGCTGGGCAAGAGCCCGCCCCGCTCGTACGCGTAGATCGTCTGGAGGGCGGCCGGGCAGCCCTTGGCCTGGGCGGCTTCTCGCACGGCCCGGTAGCCGCAGGCCTTCCGTACTCCTCGGAGCAGGCCTCCGATGTGGCGGGCGGCGTCCGTGGGGACCGGTTCGCGCTTCTTTCGTGCCATCGGCGGTCCTTCCCGAGTAGGGCTCCAGTGGCGCGATTCTGCCCGCCCGGGTCGGCGATCGCCAAATCGAGGAGGTGGTGGAATCCGCGGATTCCAGGTACAACTACCCGTGGGACCCGGGCCGAGCGCGGCGCGCGCGGCCCGGGCATCGTCGTCTCTCGGATGGAGGGCACGTGGGCGAGGCCGATCGCGGTGGCAGGGCGCAGGAGCAGGCGGCGACCAACGACGTCGCGGCGGTCCTCGGACAGTCGACCCTGATCAAGGCGGGACGGGCCGACGTCTCGAGGATCAGGGAGCGGACTCGACGCCGCCGACTGATCCGGCTCGCGCTGGTGATCGGCCTGATCGACGGCTACCTCTGGTACCGGTATGCGACGGGGAACCCCATCGGCCTTCCCTCGCTACCTCAGGACGCGTGGATCTGGCTGCCGGGGCTCCTGCTCGTCGCCCTCTTCGCCATCGTGATCCTCCTCCCGATGGGGAGTGGACGCTCGCCGGCCATGGTCGTGCGGCCCGAGCACATCGAGGTGGGGCTTGAGGAGCTGAAGGGCCTCGACGCCCAGGTCGACGACGTGATCCGCACGCTCAACGTGTTCCTCGGGTACTCGACGTTCCGCTCGCGGCTC
>DASUTW010000097.1:0-3936 GCA_036374395.1 Actinomycetota bacterium | reverse complement strand
TGGAGGTCGTGGTACAGGGTCCCGTTGATCCACGAGGACCACACCGCGTAGAAGAGGAAGACGAACCAACCGACGCCCGACCACGAGGGATGCTCGGCGAGTCGGTGCGCCAGCTGCGCGATGATGACCACGAAGACGAGGTCGAAGAACAGCTCGAGGAAGGTCACGCGCCGGTCCGGCGCCCGCTCCTCGAACCGTGCCGGGGGCCGCCACAGACGCCGGGGGGCGGGCGCATCCCTCACGCGGAGGCCCCCGGCTCCCTCAGGTCCCGACCTCCATCCTCAGCGCCGCCTCGACGGCCTCTCGATCCACCGGGTCCTCGCCGCGCCGGCGGTGCCACCGGTCCCACAGCACCAGGTAGCTGGGCAGGACCAGCACCGCCGCCAGCAGCGCGAGCCCGATCGTGTAGGCCGTCACGAACCCGAACTGCCGGAACGGGATCGTGGTCGAGATCACCAGGATCCCGAACCCCGCGATCGTGGTGAGCGCCGACCCCGCCAGCGCGCCCCCGGTGTGGACGAGGGTCTTGCCAATCGCCTCACCGTCGCTCGGGTGCCTGGCCCGATCCTCGAGGTAGCGGTGCGTAATGTGGATCATGTACGGGATCCCGATGCCGATCGCCAGGGCCGAGATCGTGGCCGTCACGGGCCCGAAGGCGATCCCGAACACGACCATCAGTGTGAACGAGAGCAGCACCACCAGGATCACGGGGACCGTGGTGATCACGCCCAGCATGGGCCTGCGAGAGGTGACCCAGAAGTTCACGACCAGGAGCAGCAGCGCCGCGGCGAGCGTGATCAGGAGCGACGAGACCTGCGAGTCCCGCAGCGTGTTGATGATCACGTCGCCGATGATCTCGTCGGACGTGGCCGTCGCGTCCACACCGGCGGACGCCAGCGGCGTCACGTCCTCGACCAGATCCTCGCGGAGCTGCGTCGCTCCGACCTCGCCCGCCTGGGTCTGGATCGTGAACAGAGCGGCCTCGTAGGACCCCCCGTCACCGAGCACCGTGGCCGCCAGGTCGGGGCGGGCCGCGGACGCCGCGTCGTACAGCGCGGCGACGTCGGCTCCCGGATCCACCGTGGGATCCTCCTCGGAGATGCCGGCCTCCGCGGCCAGGGCCGCCACCCCCGGATCGAACGACGGCGTGTTCGGGATCGAGAGGCTGGTCACGAGGGACACGGGAGACTCGACCACGGCCATGTCGCCGAACGTCAGGACGTTCTCCGTGTCGCCGAGGTTCGCGGTCGTCTGGACCATCGCGTTGTAGGCCTCGGGCGTCGCCACGTCCCCCTCGACCAGGATCTGGGTGGTCTCGCCAAATCCTCCGCCGAAATCCTCCAGCAGGGTCTCGAACGTGCCGCGGACGGGAGACGTGGTGGGCACGAAGTCCACGATGCTGAACTTGGCCTCCAGACGAGTGACCCCGAAGGCGCCGACGCCAGCCAACACGATCGAGACGATGACCACCGCCACCGCCGCACGCAGAGGGAGGGCCGCGGCCCGCCCGATCAGCCTGGGCAGGGCCCGCTCTCCACCGTCCTGCAGCGCGGCCCGATCGAGCGTCTCCCGGCGCTCTCCCCGGCGGTCGAGGAGCTCACGGATGGCGGGCACGAAGGTGAGCATCAGCAGGAAGGAGGTCACGATCCCGAACGCCGCCAGCTCGCCGAACTCGCGGAGGGCCGGGATCTCGTTCGTTACGTTCGTCAGGAAGCCGACCGCCGTGGTGATCGTGGCGAGCACGAGCGCGATGCCGACCGTGCGGATCGCAGTCATGACCCCTCGGTCGACCGACGCGCCGCTCGCGAGCTCCTCCTGGTACCGGCTGTTCATGTGGATCGCGTAGTCCACGCCCAAGCCGATCAGCAGGATCGGGAGGATCTGCGCCATCGGGCTGGCGGACCCGAAGCGAAGGCCCCCGTAGCCGTTCATCCAGGTGATCGCGACCAGGATCGTGAGCATCGTGAGGAAGGTGTTCGCCGTCGTTCGGCGCAGCGCCCGCGGTGACAGGAAGACCCACAGCGCGAAGATCACCAGGTACACGAGTGCCGCGATCCCCAGCATCGGACCGGTCTCGATGTCCTGGAACGAGTCCGGGAAGAGGTCGGGGAGCACGAGCGCCAGCCCCGGGACGATCAGCACCACGAGCGCGAGGAGCATCCCCACGATGCCGACCGCGCGAAGGACCGAGTCGCGACCCGAGCGGGGCCTCATCAGGAACACCAGCGAGAGCACGAACAGGATGATGAATGCGGCGGTGGCGAACAGCCGCCCGATCTCGGCCTGGAACTCGTCGTCGCCCTCGAACAGCAGCTCGAAGCTGAAGGGCTCGGCGGTCACCCCCGGAGGCATCGGGATCCCGCGGATCTCGCGGGCCGCCGCCGCAGAGGCCTCCGCGTACTCGGTGAACTCGTCGTTCGAGGCGGCCCCCGTGTAGAAGGTGATGACCAGGCCGCTGGGCGAGCTCGCTTCCGATGCGTCGACCGCCGTCGGCAGCAGCTGCTCGATGAAACCGGCCTGCTCCGGAGGCAGGGCGTCCAGCCCCTGCCGGTACAGCGCCTTGACCTCCTCGTCGGTGGTCGGCGCGGGCGCCCCTGCCTCGACCGCGGCAAGCACCGGCGAGAGGAAGCTGACGGAGTTCGGCTGCTCGGGCGTGGCTTCGACGAGGAACTCCGAGAGCGAGCCCGTGACCATCGTCTCCGTGACGGCCTGGACGGCGGCCAGGCCGTCCGCGGTGATCACGTCCCCGCCCTTGATCACGACCTGCATGGGGCTCGTGATGGACTCGTCACCGAAGAGCTCGTCGATCCGCTCGGCGGCGACGAGCTCCGGCGCCTC
The DNA here is from genome assembly GCA_036374395.1 of Actinomycetota bacterium. Classification (GTDB taxonomy): domain Bacteria; phylum Actinomycetota; class UBA4738; order UBA4738; family CALAEC01; genus DASUTW01. The sequence continues at coordinate 1,098 of DASUTW010000097.1, read as the reverse complement.
CGGCGCGAAGGCCTCGTTCTGATCCTCCGCCGGCTGGAAGTTCTGGTTCTGGTAGCCAAGGAACGCGGTGACGGCCAGCGTCACCACGATCACGACCCACGGGGCCCGGCGCACGACGGCAGCCAGGGCGTCGATGAGCGTCTTCACGAGCCTCCCTCTCTCTGTGACGTACGGCCCGACGACACGCGACGTGCCGGCCGCCAAGCCTCTCATATCTCGAACAGACCAGGGGCGCTTTCGATTCCCCCGCCGTTCCTCCCCGAACTTCGACCCAGGAGGCGCGCCGAACTCATCGCTTGCCCAGGAGACGACCGGCGTGGCAGCGCAGGCCGAGGGATGCCGCCCCGCCTGGGAGCGCTTGCCCACCCGCTAGACTTGGGGAGGATCGCCCCCGTAGCTCAGTGGATAGAGCACCGGTTTCCTAAACCGGGTGTCGGAGGTTCGATTCCTCCCGGGGGCGCGAATGTTGTCGTGTTTCGGGTGATGCTCGACGTTCCGGCGTAACCTGAGGCCTGACACCGCTCCGGCTGATGCGTGACAGGTGTTTCGCCTGATCCTTGACGGTGGCGCCTCCATCAAGTGGCGCCCCGTCCCACTCACCTCCGGGACATCGCCGATTCGCTGTCAGTAGCACCACGGTACGGGTCCATCACCTCGTGGGCGTAGAAGCGAACCTGCTCCTCGTACTCCTCCCGGGATTCCACACAGAACGTTGATGCACGCCAGATGGTCCACTCCCGCCCGTTCCAGGCGGGCGAGCTTCTCCAGGACGGCCTCGGGGCTCCCGATCAGGTTGTTGTCCATGGCGAGCCCGGGATCCCGGCCCGTATAGGCAAGTGACTTCCGGTGCTGAACCATCCCACTGGCCATGTACCGCCTCGTTGCCTCCTCGTGCGTCGGGGCGACCAGGCATGAGAACTGCGGAGCCACGATCAACGACGAGGAGGGATCTCTCCCGGCGGTCTCAGCCTTCTGCCGAAGGAGCCGAATCCACTCCTGGAGTTCGTCGAACGGCCGCCATCCAGGGATCCACCCCTGGCCATGGGCCACAGCCCGGTCGAGGGCCACCTGCTGGTGTCCGCCGACCAGCACCCGCAA
>DASUTW010000096.1:0-3239 GCA_036374395.1 Actinomycetota bacterium | reverse complement strand
CCTCGGCCACCTCGCCGCCCCCCTCACGCACCAAGCGCTCGATCTCGTCCTCGACCATGTCGGGCAGCTTCATGCCGTCGGAGGAGAAGAGCTTGATGCCGTTGTCCTGGGGAGGGTTGTGGGACGCGGAGATGACCGCGCCCGTATGGGCCCCGAGCTCCACCGTGAGGAACGCCACGGCCGGCGTGGGGACCACCCCAAGGAGCAGGACGTTCCCGCCCGCGGAGCAGATGCCCGCGGCCAGCGCGGCCTCGAGCATCTCGCCAGAGGCGCGCGTGTCGCGCCCAATCGCCACGCGGGGCCGCTTGCTCCGCACGGTGGCCACGAGCGCCCGCCCCAGCCCGTGCGCCAACTCGGTCGTGAGCTCGCGCCCCGCCACGCCGCGGATCCCGTCGGTGCCGAAGAGCCTCGCCACGCCGCGTATCGTACCGGCCCCGCCGCCGGCGCCGCGTCGATGCCAGAATGGATGCATGGAGCCACTCGTCCTCATCCACACGGCGGCGAACCCGACCGCGGGGCTGCTGGTGAAGAGCAGGCTCGAGAGCGAGGACATCCCCGTCTTCGCCAAGGGCGAGCTCGAGGGCCCCTACCGGGTTGGGCCCGTGTACCTCTGGGTGCCGCGCGACCTCGAGGTCCAGGCCAGACTGGTGCTGGCCGAGATCCTGGGGGGAGGCCTGGAGCTTCCCGAGGGGGAAGACGTCGTGATCGAGGACGAGCGCCTGGAGACGGGCCCCGACCAGGAGGCGTGACTACCGCTTGCTGTACTGAGGGGCCTTCCGGGCCTTCTTCAGCCCGTACTTCTTCCGCTCCTTCTCCCGGGCGTCGCGGCTGAGGAAGCCCTCCTTCTTCAGGATCCCGCGGAGCGAAGCGTCCAGCTCGACGAGGGCCCGGGCGATCCCGTGCTGGAGGGCGCCGGCCTGCCCGCTCGCCCCCCCGCCCTCGAGCGATGCGACCACGTCCAGCTCCTTCTCCTTCTCCACGGCCCGGAGCGGGGCCGTGACGATCATCCGCTGGACCCTCGAGGTGAAGTACTCCTCGAGCGGGCGGCCGTTGAGCTCGAACCGGCCGCTGCCCTGGGTCAGACGGACCCTGGCGATCGACTCCTTCCTGCGCCCCGTGGCGCGCGTGGCCTCGGCCATGCTCAGGACTCCTCCTCGGTCGGACGGCGGACCGCGGCGCCGAGGTCGAGCGGCTCCGGGCTCTGGCCCTGGTGCCGGTGCTCCGCGTCCGCGTACACGTGCAGCTTCTTGATCATCTGGCGGCCCAGCCGGTTCTTGGGCAGCATCCCTCGCACGGCCTTCTCCACGGCCCGGTCGGGGCGCTCCCGGAGGAGCCGGTCGTAGGGGATCGTGCGGAGGCCTCCGGGGTGCTGGGAGTGCCGGTACCAGACCTTCTGCTCCCGCTTCGCGCCCGAGAGGTGGATCCTCGAGGCGTTGATCACCACGACGTGGTCGCCCATGTCCACGTGAGGGGCCCACGTCGGCTTGTGCTTCCCGCGGAGCAGCTGGGCCACCTCGCTGGCCAGACGGCCCAGCGTGGCCCCGTCGGCATCGACGAGCCACCATTTCCGCTCGATGTCGCTCGGCTTCGGGCTGTATGTCTTCATCTCTCGTATCCCCAGGTCACGGCCTATAGAGTACCCGCTCCAGCGTGAGCCCGTGCGGGGGCGCCACGTGGCCGGCCGCGCGCCGCGACCTCGCCTCCAGCACCTCCGTCATCGAGCCCGCCTCCTTCCTTCCCTCTCCCACCTCGAGGAGCGTCCCCACGAGGCTGCGCACCATCTGGTGGCAGAGCGCGTTCGCCCTGACCCCCAGCTCCAGGAGGTCGCCCTCCCTTCGGATCGCCAGACGCTCCAGGCGGCGCACCGTCCCGCCCCGCCTCGGCGCCCGGCAGAACGAGGCGAAGTCGTGCTCCCCCTCGAGCAGCCGGGCCGCCCGCCGCATCGGCGCCAGCGCCAGCGGCGCCGGCCGGTGCCACACGTACCGGGCCGTGAACGGGTCCGGGATCGGCGCCAGCGACACCCGGTACCGATACACCCGGGCCCTGGCGCTCCGCCGGGCGTCGAACCCGTCGGGCGCCCGCGTCGCCCTGCGCACCACCACCTCCGGGGCGAGCATCCCGTTCAGCCCCCGCTGGAGCCGCTCGGGATCCTCCCATTCCAGCGAGACGACCTGCCCCCGGGCGTGCACGCCCGCGTCGGTCCGTCCCGCCACGGAGAGCCGGGGGAACTCCCCCAGCATCCGCTCCAGCGCTCGCTCCAGGACCCCCTGGACCGTGCGCTTCCCGGGCTGACGGGCCCAGCCCCGGAACCCCGTCCCGTCGTAGGCCAGGACGAGCTTCAGGACCGACACCGGCCCGGGTTACTCCCCCTCGCGCTCGACCAGCTCGATCTGGGCCATCTCGGCCCCGTCGCCCTTCCGAGGGCCGAGCTTGAGGATCCGTGTGTAGCCGCCCTCCCGGTCGGCGAACCGGGGGGCGATCTCGTCGAAGAGCCGGTGCACGACGTCGCGATCGGGGACCACCTTCAGCACCTGGCGCCGCGCGTGGACGTCGCCCCGCTTGGCGAACGTGATCAGGCGCTCGGCCACCGGGCGGAGGGCCTTCGCCTTCGCCACCGTGGTCCGGAGCCGCTCGTGGGTGAAGAGATCGGCCGCCAGGCCGCCGAGCATCAGCCCCTGGTGCGCCGGCCCCGACCCGAGCCGCGGTCCCTTCTTCGGCTTCGGCACCTACTCCTCCTTGAGCCCGAGGCCCATCTCGTCGAGCTTCGACTTGACCTCGTCGATCGACTTCTGGCCGAAGTTGCGGATGTCCATCAGCTCGACCTCGGTCCTCTGGACGAGCTCCCCGACCGTATCGACGCCCTCCCGCTTCAGGCAGTTGTAGGAGCGGACCGAGAGCTGCAGCTCCTCGATGGGGAGCGCCAGCTCGCCCACGGGCTCCTCCTCTCCCTCGGGAGGCCCGAGGGAGAGGCCGGGGGCCTCGGTGAGGTCGCTGAAGAGCGAGACGAGCTCGCCCAGCGTGATCCCCGCCGAGGCCACCGCCTCGCGGGGGCTCACCGATCCGTCGGACTCGACGTCGAGGATCAGCTTCTCGCGGTCGGTCATCTGCTCGACCCGCGTGTTCTCGATCTGGAACGTCACCCGGCGAACCGGGGAGAAGATCGAGTCGACCGGGATCACGCCGATCGGGTCCCGCGCCTTCTTGTTCTGCTCGGCGGGACGCCAGCCGACGCCCCGCTC
>DASUTW010000095.1:0-6761 GCA_036374395.1 Actinomycetota bacterium | reverse complement strand
ACGCCGCGCAGCGGAACGTGCCGTCCTCCTTCACCTGCAGCAGCTCACTCGTGAACGGCGCCTCGGTGGCCTGCTGGCGCAGGACCGCGTACCGCTCCGGGGTCAGCTCCCGGCGCCACTCCTCGTCCGTCTTCTCCACCGTTCGTTTGCTCATCGGTCTCCTCCCCGCTCGGCCTCGGCCCGGCGAAGCGCCTTCCGCACCCGTCGCTCGATGATGAACGCGGCGAGGCCCATGAACGTTCCCAGGATGGCTCGCTCGATCAGACGGCGCCTGGGCTTGGGATCGCTCACCCCGGCACTATCGCACGGAGCGGTTGTGGCGGTCCTGCGCGACACTCAGCCCGTCCCGGATCAGGGTGAGGACCGCGTCGGCCGCCTCCTCGGCCAGGATCTCCGCATCCTCCCGCTCGGCCTTGGCGAACGGGCGCAGGACGTGGTCGGCGGGGTCCTGGCGGCCCGGAGGCCTCCCCACGCCGAGCCGGACCCGCAGGAAGTCGGGCGAGCCGATCGCGCCCACGAGGGAGCGCAGGCCGTTGTGGCCGGCCGTGGACCCGCCCTGCTTCACCTTGAGCGACCCGAAGGGCAGGTCGATCTCGTCGTGGACCACGACCACGCGGTCCAGGTCGAGCTTCCGCTTGCGGATGAAGCTCGCCACGGGCGGGCCGGTGACGTTCATGAAGGTCTGGGACCGCAGGAGATAGACGCGCTCGCCGTCCACGGTCGCCTCGCCGACCAGCAGGGGCATGAACCGCACCTTCCGGAGGCGGGCGTTCAGGCGATCGGAGAGGCGCTCGACGACCCAAGCTCCGATGTTGTGACGGGTCTCCGCGTAGCGGTCGCCCGGGTTGCCCAGCCCGACGACGAGCCAGGCGGACACCTAGCCTTCCTCGGACTCGCCTTCCTCGGCGGGGGCCTCCCCGCCCTCGCCCTCGGCGGCCTCCCCGGCCTCCTCGCCCTCCACGAGCTCGCCCTCCTCGCCCTCGAGGAGCTCCTCCTCCTCGACCTCGGGCTCGGGCAGCTCGATGACCGGCGGCGGCACGATCGAGACCACCGGCTCCTCCTCGGAGCTGAGCACCGTGGCGCCCTCGGGCACCGTGAGGTCCGAGACGTGGAGCGTGTCGTTCATCTCGAGCTCGGTGATGTCGGCCTCGACCGACTCCGGCACCTCCAGCGGGAGGACCTCGACGTGGAGCTCCCACAGGTGGTGCTCGACGACGCCGCCCGCCTTCTGGCCTTCGGCCTCGCCGGTGAGGACGATCGGGACGTGGACCTGGATCGGCTTGTTGCGATCGATCTGGATGAAGTCCACGTGGAGGAGGGTTCCCTTGAGGATATCGCGCTGGACCTCGCGGGGCATCGTGAGGTACTCCTCCCCGTCCACCTTCAGGTCGACGAGGACGTTGACCCCGGCGGCGGTGTGGAGGGCGTGCCAGAGGTCCATCAAGTCGACGGTGAAGTTCACGGGGTCCAGCTGAGGTCCGTAGAGGACCCCGGGCACGCGGCCCGCGGCCCGCGCCCTGCGGGCGGGACCCTTCCCGGACTCCTCACGCTTCTCTGCGGCGAGCTTGACTTCCATGGATTCCCTCGCGGTCTGCTTGTGGCGGAGCCAACATTGTAGCGGAGGGTCGGAGCCCTCACCGACCCGCTAGCATCCCTTCGCTATGTCGGATCGGGAGGACGTCCCGCCCATCGCATCGCGCCGCGCCCGGGCCGTGGCCAGGGCGCGCGGGATCGCCGTGGACCTCACGCCCCTCCGGGTGTCGCGCGACTACCGGCTGCTGTGGCTGGGGGAGATGGCCTCGCACACGGGCCGGCACATCACGGTCGTCGCCCTCCCCTTCCAGATCTACCAGCTCACGGGATCGCCGCTCGCCATCGGGATGATGGGGCTGGCCCAGGTCGTGCCGCTCGTGATCCTCTCCCAGATCGGAGGGGTGATCGCGGACCGGGTGGACCGGCGGCGGCTCCTCGCGATCACCCAGGTGGGGCTGGCGGCGGCGTCGCTCGGCCTGGCGATCGCGGCGTCCCTCGGGTCGCCCCCGCTCTGGTTCCTGTACCTCGTGGCCGCGGTCATCGGGGGGCTGTCGGGGATCGAGTCCCCGACGAGGGCGGCCACGGTGCCTCGGCTCGTGGGGACGACGCACGTCCCCTCGGCGATCGCGCTGGAGCAGACCCTCTTCCAGCTCAGCGACGTGATCGGCCCGGCGATCGGGGGGCTCGTGCTGGCAAGCCTGGGGTTGTCCTGGGCCTACGCGCTCGACGCGTCCTCCTCGGTCGTGGCGTTCGGGATGGTGCTGGCGATGCGGCCGCTGCCCCCGGACCCTTCTCAACGCCAAGTGAAGGGGACGACGGCGTTCCGCGAGGGGTTCCGGTTCCTGCGCGGGCGGCGCGTGCTGCAGGCCGCGTTCCAGGTGGACCTGATCGCGATGGTCTTCGGGATGCCTCGGGCGCTGTTCCCGGTGCTGGCCGTCGAGGTCTTCCACGTCGGGCCCCGGGGGCTGGGGCTCCTGTACGCGGCGCCCGGCGCCGGCGCCCTGCTGGGCGCGCTCACGAGCGGCTGGGTGCGGCACGTGCGCCGACAGGGACAGGCGGTGCTCCTCGCGGTCGTGGTGTGGGGGCTGGCGATCGCGGCGTTCGGGCTGACCGACGTTCTGTGGCTGGCGCTCGTGCTGCTGGGGATCGCCGGCGCCGCCGACATGCTGAGCGCGATCTTTCGCGCCACGATTCTCCAGCTCTCGATCCCCGATCGTCTCCGGGGGAGGCTGTCGGCCATCCACATCGCCGTGGTGGTGGGAGGCCCCCGGCTCGGGGACATGGAGGCGGGCGTGGTGGCCGCCGTGGTCTCGCCCACGTTCTCGGTGGTCTCCGGAGGCGTCGCCACCGTGATCGGTGTCGGTGTGCTGGCCGCCCTCGTCCCCGCCTTCGTCCGCTACCGCTCGGGCGACCCGGCCTGAGGCTACGGCATGTTCTGGCCGTGAAAGATCTCGGAGACCGACTCGTCCTCGAACACGGCCTGGAGCGCCGACGCGATGATCGGCGCGATCGAGAGCACGGTGAGCTTCTCGAGCTGCTTCTCGGAGGGCACCGGCAGCGTGTTCGTCACCACCACCTTCTGGATCGCCGACTCCTCGAGGCGCTGGGTCGCCTTCCCGCTGAAGACGGGGTGCGTGGCCGCGGCGTAGATCCGCGAGGCGCCCTCGCGCTGCAGGGCCACCGCCCCCTCGACCATCGTCCCCGCCGTGTCGATCATGTCGTCGATCAGGATGCAGGCCCGTCCGTCCACGTCGCCCTCGACCACCATCTCCTCGATCTTGTGCGCCTCGTGCCGGGAGCGGCGCTTGTAGATGAAGGCCAGCTCGGAGTCGAGGTGCTCGCGGAGACGCTCGGCCGTCTTGACGCGGCCTGCGTCCGGCGCGACGACCACCATCTCCTCGCCTCCGAGCCCGAGGTCGTCCTTGAGGAAGTCCGAGAGCAGCGGGAGCGCCGTCAGGTGATCGAAGGGGAAGTCGAAGTAGCCCTGGATCTGGCCCGAATGGAGGTCCACCGAGACCACGCGGTCGGCCCCGGCCACCGAGATGAGGTCGGCCACGAGCCGGGCCGAGATCGGCTCGCGGGCCAGCGACTTCTTGTCCTGCCGCGCGTAGCCGTAGTACGGGACCACCGCGGTGATGCGCTTGGCGGAGGCCCGCTTGAGCGCGTCGATCATGATGAGTTGCTCCATGATCGACTCGTTCACCGGGTCGGCGTGCGTCTGGATCACGAACGCGTCGGAGCCCCGCGCGCTCTCCGTGGACCGCATGTAGATCTCGCTGCTGGCGAACCTGAAGAGCTTCGCCGGCGCCAGCTCCACCCCGAGATGCGTGGCGATCTCCAGCGCCAGCTCGGGATGGGAGGTCCCGGCGAAGATCATCATCCGCTTCTTCGTGACGATCTCCCGGATGGTGCTCACGTCCTCCCCCTCCGGCGCTTCGCGCGCCGCTCCGTGTACCCCCGGACGTTCCGCTGCTCGGATCGCTCCACCGCCAGCTCCCCCTCGGCCACGTCGCGCGTGATCGTCGACCCCGCGCCCGTGACCGCGTTCCGGCCGATCCTCACCGGTGCGACCAACATCGTATCGGAACCGATGAAGGCCCCGTCCCCGATCAGGGTCCGGTGTTTCTCGTATCCGTCGTAGTTGCAGGTGATCGTCCCTGCGCCCACGTTGACGTCCTTCCCGATCGTGGCGTCGCCAACGTAGGCGAGGTGGGGGACCTTCGAGCCGTCCCCGATCCTCGAGGCCTTGATCTCGACGAAGGACCCCGCCTTCGTGCGGCGGCCCATCACGGTCCCCGGCCTGAGGTGGGCGTAGGGCCCGACCGTCGAGCCCTGGCCGATCCTCGCGCCCCGGACGGTGGAGGAGGTGATCTCGACCTCGTCGTCGATCCTCGAGTCCACGATCCGGGCGTCGGGACCGATCGTGCAGCCCGCGCCGATCCTGGTGTCGCCCTCGAGGTGCACTCCCGGAAGCAGGGTGGTGTCGGCCCCGATCTTCACCCCCGCATCCACGTACGTGCGGTCAGGGTCGACCATCGTCACGCCCGAGGCCATCAGCTCCTCATTGATGCGGCGGCGCATCACGGCGGTGGCGCGCGCCAGCGCCACCCGCGAGTTCACGTCGAGGGCGCCCTCGAAGTCGGCCTCGATGGCCCGGATGTCCTCGCCCTTGCCCGCGAGGATACCCAGGACGTCGGGGAGGTAGTGCTCGCCCTGGACGTTCTCCCGGCCCACCAGGGGGAGGGCGCCGAAGAGGTCCTCCCGGCGGAAGGCGTAGACGCTCGTGGCGATCTCGTGGATGCGGCGCTCGGTCGACGAGGCGTCGCGCTCCTCGGCGATCCGCTCGAAGCGATCGCCGTCCCGGATCACCCGCCCGTACCCGGTGGCGTCGTCGAGCACCGTCGTCTGCACGGTGGCGGCGGGGAGGCGTCGACGGTGGAGCCTCATCAGGTCTCGCAGCATCTCGGTGGTGACGAGCGGGTTGTCGCCGGGGAGGACGAGCACGTCGTCGGCCCGCCCCACCGCCCCCTCGGCCGCCATCACGGCGTGGCCCGTGCCCAGCGGCTCGCCCTGATCCACGAAGGTCACGTCGAGGCCCCACGAGCGCACCGTCTCCTCGACGTGATCCCGCCCGTGGCTGACCACCACGATCATGCGCCAGGGACGGAGTCGGCGGGCCGCCCGGAGGACGTGCCACAGCACGGGCTTCCCCGCGACCGGATGCAGGACCTTGGGCAGGGAGGACCGGAGGCGCTTCCCCTTGCCCGCGGCCATCACGACCGCGGCGAGACGACGGGAGGGCTTCGGAGCCACGCCGGTAGGGTACTCGCCGAGGGCCCGGGGAGCATCCGACGGGGCTACTTCCTGGGCCCCCATCGGAAGACGTCATCGGACGTGTTCGAGTCCCCTCCGACGATCATCTCGTCGTCGGAGGTCCAGGCTACGAAGAGCCCGCCCTTCGATACGGCCGGCTGCTCGTTCGTATCGGGCGAGATCCCGCCCCCGTTCCTCCGGCTGACGAGCCGCGTCCTGCCCTTGACGCGGTCGTGGAGGTAGACGCTGTAGTTGCCCATCGGGTTGCCCAGGTTGTCCGCGCACGAGTCGAAGGCGACCCAGCGTCCGTCGGGCGAGATGTCCAGGCCGGTGATCGAGCCGGGGCTGGCGCAGGTCGCGGTGGCCCCCGCGGAGCTCTTGCTGACGAGGCGCGTCTTCCGCGTCTTCCGATCATGGACGAAGACGTTGCGGAACGCGCCGACGTCCTGCCCCGCGAGCAGCGATTCGGAGGCGAAGACCACCCAGCGGCCGTTCGCCGAGATCTGCGGGTTGTGGCTCGGGTCAGTCCCCTCGGCTCCGTTCGAGCGCACGCTCACCCGGCGGATCCTCCTCGTCTTCATATCCTTCACGAAGATGTCGGCGGCGCCGTTGCCGTCGGTGGGAACCAGATCCGAGGAGTTGGAGGCGAAGGCGACGAAGCGGCCGTCGGCCGAGATCGCCGCGTCGAAGCTCTCGCCGTCCCCGACCTGCCCGGAGGCGCTCGCGCTGACCAGCCTCGTCTTCTTCTTGACCAGGTTCCGCACGTAGATATCGGCGGCGCCGTTGGTGTCCTTCCCCACGAGCTTCGAGCTGGTCTGGAAGGCGACGAAGCGGCCGTCGGCCGAGATGGCGGGCGTGTAGCTCCCCTGGTCACCCTGCGAGCCGCCCGATCGTCGGCTCACCAGGATCGTCTTCCGCTTCTTCCGGTCCCGGAGGTAGATGTCGGACCCGGGATAGCCATCGGCGGGGATCAGCTCGCCGCTCGACTCGAACACCACGAACCTCCCGCTGGCCGAGATCGACGGGTGCTCGCTGTTCCCGGAGGGCTCGATGCTGCCATCGGACCGCATCGAGAGCAGGCGCGTCTTCTTCTTCCGCTGGTCGCGGAGGTAGATGTCCACGTTGGTGTTCATGTCGGACGGGATCAGCTCGGCGGACGAGGCGAAGACCACGTAGCGACCCGAAGGCGTGATGTCGGGGACGTCGCTGTCCCCGACGTGATCCGTTCCGTTCGAACGGACGCTCATCCGCCGGGTCTTCGGCGCGGCGAGCGAGGGGACGGCGACCGCGAGCAGCAGGATGACGAGCGATGCGGACACGATCGTGCGACCGCGCATGGGTGACCTCCCTGGACGAGCGACGGCTCCGGGACTCTACGCGCTGCGCGTCGGGCTGACAAGGGGGCGGCGGGGGGG
>DASUTW010000094.1:0-4852 GCA_036374395.1 Actinomycetota bacterium | reverse complement strand
CCCCCCCGCCGTCCGGCCGGGCCCGGACCAGGGGTACGCCGCCTGCGAGGCCGCCTCGGAGGAGATCCCCGAGGGCAGCGTGGGGGCCGGCACGGGGGCCACCGTGGGGAAGCTGCGCGGCCGGGAGCACGCGGTGAAGGGCGGCGTGGGGACCTCGTCGGCCGCCGAGGACGGGGTGACCGTGGGCGCGCTCGTCGCGGTGAACGCCGTCGGGGCCGTCGTGGACGAGGAGGGCGCGCCGATCGCCGGGCGGCTCCTCGAGGAGGGGGAGGAGCCCTCCCCGCCGTTCGGGAACACCACCCTGGCCGTCGTGGCCACCGACGCCCGGCTCTCGCGTGAGCGGGCCCACCTCCTGGCGATCGCCGCCCACGACGGCCTTGCGAGCGCGATCCGGCCGGCGCATACAATGTGGGACGGAGACACCGTCTTCACGCTGGCGACGGGCGCCGTGGACGCACCTCAGCCGCTCCTCGAGCGCCTCGCCGAGGACGCGCTCGCGGACGCCGTTCGGCGGGCGGTGCGGCTGGCCCGGGGCCTCGCCGGCATCCCCCCGGCCGGCGAGGAAGGGGGCCGATGAGTCAGCTCGAGGAGATCGCCCAGGCCGCATCCACCTGCACCAGGTGCGGCCTGTCGGCGGGACGGACGCAGGTCGTGTTCGGAGACGGGAACCCGAACGCCGGGATCATGTTCATCGGGGAGGGCCCGGGCTTCCACGAGGACCGTCAGGGCGTCCCGTTCGTCGGGGCCGCCGGACAGCTCCTGAATCGCCTCCTGGAGGAGGTCGGGCTCTCCAGGGGGGACGTCTACATCGCCAACGTGGTGAAGTGCCGCCCCCCGGGGAACCGCGATCCCATGCCGGACGAGATCGAGGCCTGCTCGCCCTACCTCATGCAGCAGGTCGACCTGGTCGACCCCCGGGTCATCGCGACGCTGGGGAACTTCGCCACGCGGGTGATCCTGCAGCGGCAAGTGTCGATCTCCCGCGTCCGGGGACAGAAGGAGGTGTGGCGCGGCCGCACCGTGATCCCTACGTTCCACCCGGCCGCCGCGCTGCACGGCGGCGGCGAGGGCGGCCCCCAGATGCGGGCGCTCCGTGAGGACTTCGCCGCGATCAAGGCGGCCCTCGAGGAGGGGGCTCCCGCCGTCGAGGAGCAGCTCGGGCTCTTCTGATGGGGAGCGAGATCCGGCTTCGGACCCGCTCGGCGGATGAGTCGCGGGAGGTGGGCGCGGCGATCGCCCGCGCGCTGATCCCGGGCGACGTGGTGAGCCTCACCGGCGACCTCGGGGCCGGGAAGACGACGCTGGTGCAGGGCGCGGCCCGGGAGCTCGGGGTGACGGACCCGGTGGCATCCCCCACCTTCGTGCTCGTCCGCGAGTACCGTGGGCCGCTCCCGATCTACCACGTGGACGTCTACCGGCTGGAGCGGATCCAGGAGGTGCTGGACCTCGGCTTCGAGGACCTGCTCGACCCCCACGGGGTCGTCTTCATCGAGTGGGGAGACGCGATCGAGGGGCTCCTCCCGGACTCCCACCTCGAGGTCGAGCTCCACGCGCTCGAGGGGGACGATGAGCGCGAGGTCGTGGTGCGCGCTCGGGGCCCGCGGTGGACCGTCCGCTGGATCGACCTCTCCGGCTCGCTCGGCTCCTGGAGGGCCGCCTGATGCTGGTACTGGCGCTGGAGACCTCGACCCCCCAGACGAGCGTGGCCATCGGGAGCGAGCAGGGCGTCGTGGCCTCGGCCGTGGTCTCGTGGGGGCGCGGCCACTCCGAGGTCACCGTCCCGGCGATCGAGCGCCTGCTGGCCTGGTCCGAGATCGACCTCGACCAGGTGGGCGGCGTCGCCGTCGGGGTCGGCCCGGGCCTCTTCACCGGCCTCCGCGTCGGGATCTCCACGGCCAAAGGGCTGGCCCAGGTCCTCGGGCTCCCCATGGTGGGCCTGGGGTCGCTCGACGTCCTGGCCTACTCGGTGCGGTACGCGAGGGAGCGGATCTGCGCCGTCCTCGACGCGAAGCGAGGAGAGGTGTTCTGGTCCTTCTACCGGACCGTGCCGGGGGGCGTGACCCGCGAGACCGAGCCATCCGTCGGCCCTCCCGAGCGGCTGGCCGCGGAGCTCGAGGCCTCGCCGGACGAGACGCTCCTCGTGGGTGGCGGGGCCCTGATGCACCGCAGGGTCCTGGAGCGCGACGCGTCGGGGATCGACTTCGCCTCCACGGCCAACGCCTTCCCGCTGGCGGTGTGGCTCCTCGAGCTGGCGGTGCCCCGGTTCCATCGAGAGGAGACGTCCAGCCCGCACGAGATCCTCCCCCTCTACCTGAGGAAGTCGGATGCGGAGATCAACTGGGATCGACGAGCGCGGAGCGCCTGAGGTCGAGGTGACGCGCATGCGTCGCCGGCACCTCAAGGGGGTGCTGGCGATCGAGCGGCAGGTGTACCCTCGGCCGTGGAGCTCGAACCTGTTCCTCGCGGAGCTCCGCAACCACAAGGATCGGGCGTACTACGTGGCGCTGATCGACCGCGAGGTCGTCGGCTACGGAGGCCTCCTCTCCTACGGTGACGAGGCGCATGTCACCACGATCGCCGTCCACCCCGACCACCAGCGGCACAAGATCGGGACCCGTCTCCTGATCGAGCTCATCGATCAGGCCAGGAGGATGGACGGGGTGGCCGTCTCCCTCGAGGTGCGGGTGACGAACCACGGGGCGCAGCGGATGTACGGGCGGTTCGGGTTCCGCCCCGTGGGCGTGCGGAAGAACTACTACCAGGAGATCGGCGAGGACGCGCTCGTGATGTGGACCGACGACATCCGGACCGAGGAGTACACGCGCCTCCTCGAGGGGCTCCGGGCGTCCCTGCCCGAGGGGCTGCGCAGGCCATGAAAGTCTTCGGGATTGAGACCTCCTGCGACGAGACCGCGGTGGCCGTCGTGGAGGACGGGGTGAAGATCCACTCGAACCTCCTGGCCAGCCAGCACGACGTCCACGCGCGGTTCGGCGGGGTCGTGCCGGAGCTCGCCTCCCGGGCCCACGTCGAGCGGCTGGGCCCGCTGATGGATCGAGCCCTGGACGAGGCCGGGATCGGGTGGCGGGACGTCGAGGCCGTGGCGGTGACGCGAGGCCCGGGCCTCGTGGGGGCCCTCCTCGTCGGCCTCGCCACGGCCAAGGCCGCCGCGCTGGCCCTGAGGGTCCCCTTCCTGGGCGTGAACCACCTCGAGGGGCACGTCTACGCGAACTTCCTGGAGCACGGGCCACCCGAGCCTCCGTACGTGGCCCTGATCGTCTCCGGCGGGCACACGCTGCTCGTCCACATGCCCGAGGAGCACCGGTACGAGGTCGTGGGGCAGACCCTGGATGACGCCGCGGGGGAGGCCTTCGACAAGATCGCGAGGTTCCTCGGCCTCGGCTTCCCGGGCGGCCCGGCGCTCGACAACCTGGCGCAGGAAGGCGACCCCGAGGCGATCCGCTTCCCCCGGGCCATGGCGGGATCGGGCGACTACGACTTCTCCCTCTCGGGCCTGAAGACGGCGGTGATCCGCCACGTCCGGCGCGAGCGGGAGGCCGGACGCGAGATCCCGATGGCGGACCTCGCCGCCTCGTTCCAGGAAGCCATCGTGGACGTGCAGGTGCAGAAGACGTTCGCGGCGGCCCAGGAGCGGGCCGTGGAGACCGTGCTGCTGGGCGGGGGCGTGGTGGCGAACACGCGCCTCCGAGCCCGGATGAGCGAGGAGGCGCGCCGCCGCGGCGTGCGCCTCCACTACCCGCCCCCGGAGCTCTGCACGGACAACGCGGCGATGATCGCCTCGGCCGGGTACTTCCGGATCCGCCGGGGCGAGCGCGACGGTTGGGACGTGGCCGCCGACCCGGGGCTGGCGCTGGCATGAGCGACCGACCGGGCACCGTCCTCGTCACGGGGGCGGCCGGGTTCATCGGGTCCCACCTCTCGGACCGCCTGCTGGCGCAGGGGTACCGGGTGATCGGGATCGACGACCTCTCGGTCGGCCGCATCGCGAACCTGGCCGAGGCCCGGGGCTACGGCAAGGACTTCCAGTTCTACAACCTCGACATCCGGGGGGAGGCCATCCCCGCCGTGTTCGAGAAGCATCAGCCCGAGCTCGTGATGCACCTCGCCGCGCAGTCCGGCGTGCGGCCCTCGCTCGAGGACCCGCGTAGGGACGCCGACATCAACGTGCTGGGGACGCTGAACCTCGTGGAGGCCGCCGCCCGTGCGGGGACGCGGAAGCTCGTCTACGCCGCCTCGGGGGGGACGATCTACGGGGAGCCCCGCAGGCTGCCCGCGAAGGAGACGGCGATGTCCGGCAGCCATCCCCAGTCCCCGTACGGGATCAGCAAGCGGGTCGTGCACGACTACCTGCTGTACTTCCAGCGGTACGAGGGCCTCGACTTCACCTCGCTGGCCCTGGCCAACGTCTACGGGCCGCGGCAGGACCCGCACGGGGAGGCCGGGGTCGTGGCGATCTTCGGGCGGCGGATGTTGGGCGGGGAACGCCCCCAGATCAACGGGGACGGGAACCAGACGCGAGACTACGTCTACGTCGAGGACGTGGTGGACGCCTTCGCCAGGGCCGTGGACGCAGGGTCGGGACGGCTGATCAACATCGGGACCGGGCTGGAGACGAGCGTCAACCA
The DNA here is from genome assembly GCA_036374395.1 of Actinomycetota bacterium. GTDB lineage: Bacteria > Actinomycetota > UBA4738 > UBA4738 > CALAEC01 > DASUTW01. The sequence continues at coordinate 209 of DASUTW010000094.1, read as the reverse complement.
CCTGTTCCGGATGCTGGCGGAGCTCACCGGATACGCGGGCGAGCCCTCCTTCGGCCCGCTCCCCAAGGGCGACCAGCGTCGGTCGTCGCTGGACCCCTCGCTGGCGGAGCGGGACCTGGGGTGGAAGCCGTGGACCCAGCTCGAGGAGGGCCTCCGCCAGACCGTGGAGTGGCTCAAGGCGGGATGAGGGGGCGCGGGGCGCCACCCGC
>DASUTW010000093.1:0-5710 GCA_036374395.1 Actinomycetota bacterium | reverse complement strand
CGCGAGCGCCCCGACCGCCGCCTTCCTGGCCGTGTTCATCCGTGGAGGTACTCCCGCGGGACGCGCTCGCTGACGGCGCACACGACCTCGTATCCGGTGGTCCCCCACCACGCCGCGACGTCCTCGGCGAGGATCTCCTCGTCGTCCTGCCGGCCCCACAGGACGACCTCGTCCCCCGCCTCGACCGGGTCGTCCCCGCAGTCCACGAGCAGCTGGTCCATCGTCACCGTGCCCACCACCGGGTAGCGCTGGCCCCGGATGAGGACCCTGGCCCGGTTGGAGAGCGACCGCGCGAACCCGTCCGCGTACCCGACGGGGACCGTGGCGATGGTGGCGTCCCGGCTGAGCCGGTACGTGAAGCCGTACGACACCGCGTGCCCTCGTTCCACCCGCTTCACGAGCGAGACGCGGGAGCGGAACGACATCACGGGGCGCAGATCGGCGAACCCCGCGAGCGACGGATCGGGCGCGATGCCGTAGGTCCCGATGCCGATGCGGATCAGGTCCAGCCGGGACTCGGGGATGACCATCGAGGCGGCGGTGTTCGCCGCGTGGCAGATGGGAGGGCGCGAGCCGCGCGCAGAGAGCGTCGTGAGAAGCTTGCCGAACGTGGCGAGCTGCTGTCGGGTGGCCGGGTCGTCGGGGGCCTCCGACTTCGCGAAGTGCGTGAGGATGCCCTCGATGTCGAGGCCCCGCTCGGCGGCCCGCTCCAGGAACCCCACCGCGAGGTCGGGCAGCAGCCCCACCCGATGCATCCCGGTGTCGACCTTGACGTGCACGCGCGCCCGGCGACCCAACGTCTCGGCCGCCTCGGCCAGCCCCTCGATCCCCTCCTCGGTGTAGAGGACCGGGGTGAGGTCGGCCGCCAGGGCCTCCTTCTCGGAGCCTCGTGGGAACTCCGTGAGGACGAGCACCGGGGCCGTGATGCCGGCATCCCGGAGCGCGATCCCCTCCTCGACCAGGGCGACGCCGAGCCACTCGGCCCCCGCATCCAGGGCCGCCCGGGCGATCGGGACCGCGCCGTGGCCGTAGCCGTTCGCCTTCACTACGGCCATGTACGCTGAGCCCTCCCTGGACAGGACGCGGACGTTGTGCCGGACGGCGTCCAGGTCGATCACCGCGACCGTGGGCCGGTACCTCACGCGCTCACCCCCCGGGTCATGATGCCACCGATCCGAGGACGGCCTCGACAGCCGCGGGGATCGCGATGGCGACGTCCTCGGCCGTGCCCCCCTCGCCCATGCGGCGGCCCACCACCTGGCCGGCGAGCCCGTGCACGTAGACGGCGGCGGTGGCGGCCTCGACGGGGGGGAGGCCCCGGGCCAGGTACGCGGCGATCGCGCCGGCCAGCACGTCGCCGGTCCCGCCGGTGGCCAGGGCCGCCGACCCGGTCGGGTTGATCCGCACCTCCCCCCCGGGGAGGGCCACGAGCGTCCGGGGGCCCTTGAGGACCGTGACGGCGCCCGTATCGGCCGCGGCCTTGCGGACCAGGCCGACGCGATCCTCAGCGAGGTCGGCGGCAGGTACGCGGAACAGCCGGCCGAACTCGCCCGCATGCGGCGTGATCACCAGCTCCGAAGACCGGTCCTTCAAGCTCTCGGAGCCGTCGGCGAACGCGTTGAGGGCGTCGGCGTCCGCCACGATCGGGACGGGTGACGAGCGCACGAGCGCGCGGACGAGGTCCGGGGCCTCCCCCTCGGTCGTCAGCCCCGGCCCGATCGCCACCGCGTCGAATCGGTCCATCCGCTTCTCCAGCTCCCCCCAGGCGGATGCTGCGACCGAACCCTCCGGTCCCTCGGGCAGAGGCAGGAAGACCGCCTCCGTGAGCCCTGCCTGCACGATCGGGAAGATGCCCTCGGGCACCGCGACGTGGACGAGGCCGGCGCCGGCTCGCGCCGCACCCTCGGCCACGAGGCGGGGGGCTCCCGTCATGCGGCGCGAGCCGGCGACCACGAGGACGTCCCCCGACCGGTGCTTGTGCTCGTCGGGGGCCCGGCGAGGAAGGATCGCGGCCACGTCACCCGGCTCCACCAGGGCCAGGTCGCTCTCCAGCAGGTCGGCCGGGATGCCGATATCGGCCACCTCGACCCGCCCGGCGAGCTCGGCCCCCGGGTAGAGGACCACCCCGACCTTCGGCGCGGCGAAGGTCACCGTCACCTCGGCCCGCACGGCCGGCCCCCGCACCGCGCCGGTGTCCCCCTCCACGCCCGACGGGATGTCCGCGGCCACGACGGGGGCCGGGGAGGCGTTCATCGCCTCGATCGCCGCCGCCCAGGGCCCCTCCGCGAGCCCCCGGAACCCGGAGCCGAACAGCCCGTCCACCAGCACGTCGGCCCGCGCGATCGCGCGATCGGCTTCCCGAGTCCCCCACGTGAGCACGGGGACGCCGACATCCCTCAGCCTCCCCGCGTTCACGGCCGCCGCCTCCCGGAGCTCGTCGAGGCCGGCCACCGCCACGACGGCCGGGGCCGCGCCCCACGCCGCCAGGAGCCGGGCGGCCACGAAGGCGTCGCCGGCGTTGTTGCCCTTCCCACAGACCGCCGCGACGCGGCGGCCGTAGGGGGCGCCGAGGAGCGCGGCGGCGGCCCGGGCCACCGCGTGCCCGGCCCGCTCCATCAGCGCCTCCACCGGGACGCCGCGCTCCTCGGCGCCCCGATCCGCGGCTCCCATCTGCGCCGCCTGGAGGACCGGGCGCATCAGCCCTCCCCCACCGCGATGGCGAACGCGGTGGCCATGGTCCGCTCATGCGTGAACGAGATCAGGACCTCGGAGACCCCGAGGGCGTCGGCCCGCTCCTTCGCCGTCCCCTCGAGCACGATCCTGGGCGCCCCGCTCGGCGCGCGCTCCACCCTGACGTCGTGCCACCGCATCCGCCGGATCCCCCCCAGCGCCTTGCGCGTCGCCTCGCGGGCCGCCCACCGGCCCGCGTACGACGTCGCTCGGTTGGCCCTCGACTCGCAGTAGGCCACCTCGGTGGGCGTGAAGACGCGCTCGGGGAACCGCGGGTACCGGTCGAGCATCCGCTCCACGCGCGTGACGTCAACGATGTCGACGCCGATCCCGACGATCCGCATCACGCGCTCCGCCTCACGGCGCGCCCCGCGCCCTCACTCCACGGTGACGGACTTCGCCAGGTTGCGCGGCTGGTCCACGTCGCAGCCCCGGATCTTGGCGATGTGGTACGCGAGGAGCTGGAGCGGCACCGACACCACGACCGGCGAGAGGAGCTCCGCGGTTCGAGGCACGTAGAGGACGTGATCGGCCAGCTTCCCGATCTCCTCGTCCCCCTCGGTGGCCAGGGCGATCACCTCGGCGCCGCGGGCCTTGATCTCCTGGATGTTCGAGAGCATCTTGGGATAGACGTGGCACGCGGTGGCCACCGCCACCACGGGAACCCCGGGCTCGAGCAGGGCGATCGGCCCGTGCTTCAGCTCCCCGGCCGGGTAGCCCTCGGCGTGGATGTAGGAGATCTCCTTCAGCTTCAGGGCGCCCTCCAGCGCCACCGGGTAGCCCGTGTGGCGCCCCACGAAGAGCACGTCGCGCGCGTCCGCGTACCGGCGGGCCAGCTCCTCCACCCCCGGGTTGAGCTCGAGCGTCCGCTCCACGAGGGCCGGGAGGCCCTCCAGCTCGTCCAGCACCTGCTGGATCTCCTCGGGGTACATCGTCCCCCGGACCTGCGCCAGGTAGAGCGCGACGAGATGGAGGGCCACCATCTGCGTGGTGAAGGTCTTCGTGGCGGCGACGCCGATCTCGGGGCCGGCCCGCGTGTAGACGACGGCGTCCGCCTCGCGGGCCACCGAGGACCCCACGGTGTTCGTGATCGCGGTCACCCAGGAGTGCTGGTGCTTCGCGTGCCGGACCGCCTCGAGCGTGTCGATCGTCTCCCCGGACTGGCTGATGGCGAGCGTCAGCGTGTTCCGATCGAGCACGGGGTCCCGGTAGCGGAACTCGCTGGCGATCTCGATCTCGACCGGCAGGCGGGTCCAGTGCTCGATCGCGTACTTGGCGACCAGTCCCGCGTGGAAGGCGGTCCCGCAGGCCACCACGAACACCTTGTCCACCGCCCGGATGTCCTCCTCGCTCATCCGGACCTCGTCGAGGAGGAGCTTCCCCTCGCGGATCCGGCCCCGGGCCGTATCGAGGATCGCCTGGGGCTGCTCGTGGATCTCCTTGAGCATGAAGTCCTCGAAGCCGCCCTTCTCCGCCTGCTCGATGTCCCAGTCGATCTCCTCCGGCTCCGCCGATCGCTCGTTCCCCTCGAGGTCGGTGATGCGGTACCCGTCGGCCCGCAGCTCCACCATCTCGCCGTCCTCCAGCGGCGCCTGGAGCCTGGTCCTGGCCAGGAAGGCGGGCGCCCCCGAGGCCAGGAGGTTCTCTCCCTCGCCCACCCCCACGATCATCGGCGAGGAGACCCGCACCCCGACGACGAGGTCGGGCCGGTCGGCGGCCATCACCACGAGGGCGTACGCGCCCTCAAGCTCCTTCACGGTGGAACGGACGGCGGCGGGAAGGTCGCCCTGGTAGCGCTCCTCGAGGAGGTGGGCCACGACCTCGGTGTCGGTCTCGGAGCGGAACTCGTGGCCCTCGGCCTCCAGCCGCTCCCGATGCTCGAAGAAGTTCTCGATGATGCCGTTGTGGATGACCGCGATCGCGCCCGAGCAGTCCGTCTGGGGGTGGGCGTTCCGGTCGGTGGGAGGGCCGTGGGTGGCCCACCGCGTGTGTCCCATCCCGATCCGGCCGGGCGGCTGCCCCTCCTCGGCCAGCGCCTTCTCGAGCTCGTCCAGCTTCCCGGCTCGCTTCACGACGCGGAGGTCGTCGCCCAGCACCGCGACGCCCGCGGAGTCGTAGCCTCGGTACTCGAGGCGGCGGAGCCCGTCCATGAGGATCGGGAGCGCCTCGCCCCGACCCACGTAGCCCACGATGCCGCACATGACGCCCCATGGTACCAGGGGGGGTCGGGTCGGCGGACCAGCCGGGACGAGCCGGGCGAACCGGCCGTCAGGCCAGGCCCTCGCGCACGGCGGTGGCGATCGCCTCCGCGTGACGCCGCGCCTCGCCCTCGTCCTCGGCCTCCACCATCACGCGCACCAGCGGCTCCGTCCCCGAGGGACGAACCAGCACCCGGCCTCGACCCCCTAGCGCCTCCTCGACGCTGCCGATCGCGCGCCGGACCTCCTCCGACCCCTCCAGGCCCTCTCGATCGGCCACCCTCACCGCCACGAGGACCTGGGGCAGCTTGCGCACGACCGAGGCCAGCTCGGCCACGGGCACGCCCTTGGAGCGGGCCAGGGCCAGGAAGCGTGCCGCAGTCAGCAGGCCGTCGCCGGTGGTCGCCGCGTCGAGGAAGATCACGTGGCCGGACTGCTCCCCCCCTAGAGTGGCCCCCGTGCGCCGCATCTCCTCGAGGACGTACCGGTCTCCGACCTGCGTCTCAACGACGGAGATCCCGGCCTCCTCCATCGCCCTCCTGAAGCCGAGGTTGGCCATCACGGTGGTGACGACCGTGTTGCGGGCCAGCGTCCCCTCGTCGCGCATGGCGAGCGCGCACGCCCCGAGCACGTGGTCGCCGTCCACGATCGACCCCTCCGCGTCGCAGAGGATGGCCCGGTCCGCGTCGCCGTCGTGCGCCACGCCGGCATCGGCCTTGAACCGGCGCACGGCCTCGGCCACGGTCTCGGGATGGGTGGCCCCGCACCCCACGTTGATGTTC
>DASUTW010000092.1:0-3346 GCA_036374395.1 Actinomycetota bacterium | reverse complement strand
CCTGCCGCCCAGCTCTCCGATCCGGGCGGCCGCCGCATCTGCGCCGCCCACCACGAAGTAGGGACGCCAGTGGGCCGGCGTCTCGGGCACGACCATGATGCCGCCGTTGCTCCTTTCGCCGTTGAGGATGACGCTGTAGGCCACGGGGTCCCCGGGGGCGTCCTGGAACGTCCATCCAAACAGCTCGCCGTAGAAGCCCTGGGCCGTCTCGAGGCCCTCGCAGACGAGGTCGTTCCACGTCAGGGCCCCCGGCACGTTCACGACTTCGGCCCCGTGGGTGCTCCCCGGCTGCCACACCCCGAACCTCGCCCCCATCGGGTCGGCGAGGTACGCCACCCTCCCGAGTCCGTCCACGTCGCGGGGGCCCGCGATGACGTCCGCGCCCAGGTCGTCCGCCCGAGCCGCCGACGCGTCCACGTCCTCGACCGAGACGTACGAGAGCCACTCGATCCGCTTCCCGTGGAAGCCGCCCGCGGCGCGGCGGCCGGCGATCAGGAAGACGGCGTACGAGCCGCCGCCGGCCCCGGGCTCGATCTCTGCCTGCCAGCCCAGCAGCTGGCCGTAGAACCTCGCGGCTCCCTCGAGGTCGTCGGTGCTGAGGTCCACCCAGCAGAACGCGCCGGGCGCGTACTCCGTCCGCTCCGTCATGGGTCCCTCCTCACGCCGAGGCTCCCTCGCTGCACCGGACGCAGAGGGTCGCGGCCGGCTTCACCTCGAGGCGCTCCTTCGGGATCGGCTCCCCGCAGCGGTCGCATCGCCCGTAGGTGCCTTCGGAGAGCTTCTCCAGGGCGCGGTCGATCTCGGCCATCGAGGCCGAGAACGACCGCGCCTGCGCCGTCGTCGCGATCCGCTCCACGGCCTCCGTGGTCCCGTCCCCGATCCGCTTCCCGAACGACACGGCGGACCCCGCCTCGGGCGGCTCGGTCAGGCGCGCTAGCTCGGCCTCGAGCTCCGCGCGCCGGACGCGGAGTCGTCGCTCCACCGCTTCGGCCTTCATCGCTCCGAGTGGCGCAGGCCCTATCCGATCGCCCGACGGGCCGCGTCGAGGTCCTCGGTGGAGAGCACGATGCGGTTGTCGGACGCGACGTAGATCAGGTCGATGTTGATGTCGGCGTCCGCGAGCTTCCGCGCGACCTCGCCCACGCTCCCGGGACGGTTCTCCAGATCGAGCATCAGGACGTCCCGCTCGGTGACGACGTTCGCCCCCGCGCCCTCCAACGCCCCTTTTGCCGCGTCGCCGTCCTCGACGAGCACGTGAACGACCCCAGCGCTGCCCGCCCGGAACCCCGCGATCCCGCTGATGTTCACTCCCGCCGCGCCCAGCGCCTCCCCAAGCTCCGCCAGCGTCCCGGGCCGATCCTCCAACTCCACCATGAGGTCCTTCATCCACGCCTCCTTCGTCCGCTTCCGACCAGTCTCGTCGGCCTCGACGCTCTCGACAACTCGTGCCGGAGCTACCCGAGGTCCACCTGCTCCGGGATGAGGACCCCGTCGATCACGTGGATGATCCCGTTCGAGGCCTCGACGTCGGGCTCGATCACCGTGGCGCCGTCGATCATGACCCGGTCGCCCTCGACGGTGATCCGGAGCGGCCCGGCGATCGACGTCACCTCGCCCGGCTCGAAGTCGTCGATCGATCTCACCTGGTCCACCACGTGGTGCTCGATCACGCGGAGGAGATCGAACTCCGCCTGCGGGTCGTCGCCGAACAGATACTCCAGGGCGCCTTCGGGAAGCGTCTCGAAGGCTTCGTCGGTCGGCGCGAAGAGCGTGTTGTTCCACACCGGTGAGGTGAAGAACCCGGCGACCCGCTCCGGGCCCTCCACGAGGAGGATCCGTAGGAAGATGGTGAACCGCCCGTCGTCGTCGAGGATCGCGAGGACGCCGTCATCCGGTCCGGGGATCTCGGTCGGCGTGGGCGTCGGTCCCGTCGGGCTGGGACTCGAGGGGCTCGTCGGCGTGACCGTCTCGCTCTCACCGCCGCACGCTGCGAGAGATGCGGCGACGATCAGCAGGGCCGCGGTCGAACTCCGCAAGGAGCTCTTCAGGGAGCGAGGCCGGGCGCGCGAGCGAACCATCTCATCCCTCCAGGAGGTCGCTGCACTGCGGATCGCCGCTGCCGATCTGCAGGCAGAGCACGGTGAAGACGCCGTCGATCACGTGGATGATCCCGTTCGAGGTCACTAGGTCCGCCTCGACGATGCGCGCGCCGTCGATCATTATCGGATCGCCGCCGACGTCCACCTCGTGCACGCCACGGATCGTCTGCAGGTCCCCATCTTCCATCTCGTCTGTAGGCACGAGCTCCGGGACGATGTGGTTGTCGAGCAGCTGTGGGATCCGTTCCTCGTCCTCGAGGAGCGAGGCCAGTCGACCGGCGGGCAGTTGCCCGAACGCTTCGTCGGTCGGGGCGAACACGGTGTGGTTCCAGCCGGTCCTGCTCATGACCTCCAGGTAGAGCGGGTCCTTGACGAGGGCTTGTGACAGCGTCGTGAACCGCTCGTCTGTCGAAAGCACGTCCGCGACCGTGATCGCGGGGGACTCGGTGGGGGAGGCAGCGGCTGCGGTGGGAGACGGCTCCCGGGGGGTCGCCTCCTCGGCCCCTCCGCACGAGAGGAGGGTCAGCAGGGCCGCGATGGCCCACGCCCTCCGCGGGAGGCCCGCTGAGGGCCCTCGGGCGTTTCCCGCCATCCGCATCGCCTCCTGGATGCACCCGGGCCCGTGCAGCGTGGTGGTGCCATCTTCCATCGCTCGCGGAGACCGGCGCAACGCCTCGGTCCGCTATCCTGACCCCCACGCCAGCGGCCGCAGCCAGCGACCGGGAAAGGAGGCCCCGATGGCCGACCTCATGAGCACCATCACCTCCATGGCCAAGCGCCGTGGGATCGTCTTCCAGTCCTCGGAGATCTACGGCGGGCTCCGCTCGTTCTGGGACTACGGACCCCTGGGGGTCGAGCTGAAGCGCAACGTCCGCGCCGCGTGGTGGAAGCACATGGTCCAGGAGCGCGACAACGTCGTAGGGCTCGAGTCCTCGATCATGATGTCGCCGAAGGTGTGGGAGGCCAGCGGGCACCTCGAGTCGTTCACCGACCCTCTCGTCGAGTGCACGAGCTGCCACCAGCGGTTCCGCGCCGACCACCTCCCCGGGTTCCACGCCCCCGAGTCGGGCCACGCCGAGGGCGAGGAGGGGACCGTGGAGTTCGAGGGCGACAAGCCCCCCGCCTGCCCCAACTGCGGCGCACGCGAGTGGACCGACCCCCGCAACTTCAACCTGATGTTCAAGTCGTTCATGGGGCCGGTGGAGGCCGACGAGAACGTCGTGTACCTCCGCCCCGAGACGGCGCAG
>DASUTW010000091.1:0-2211 GCA_036374395.1 Actinomycetota bacterium | reverse complement strand
CTTCGTGCGGACGAGCGACGAGATCTCCTACTCCCGCTTCCTCTCGTTCGTGGAGCAGGACCGTGTCGAGGGTCTCGTGCGGATCTCCGGGACCTCGATCGAGGGGACGTTCCGCAACCAGGACGGCGATCAGGTCCAGTTCCGCGTGATCCGTCCCCCCGACATCCAGGACGAGCAGCTGATCGGCGTGCTCCAGGAGAACGGGGTGGAGTTCACGGGAGAGCAACCGAGCGGGTTCGTGAGCTTCCTCGCGGTCTGGGGACCGGTCATCCTGATCTTCGGGCTGATGTTCCTCTTCTTCCGGCGCATGGCCGGGGGAGGCGCCGGAGGCGCGCTCAACCTCGGGAAGAAGGGCGTGAAGATCTACGACCGCAAGGACCTCAAGACCACGTTCGATGACGTGGCCGGACTCGAGGAGGCGATCGAGGAGCTCCGCGAGGTCGTCGACTTCCTCGCCAACCCCAAGAAGTCCCAGCGACTCGGCGGCCGCATCCCCCAGGGCGTGCTCCTGATGGGCCCGCCGGGCTGCGGCAAGACCCTGCTCGCGCGGGCCGTGGCCGGAGAGGCGGGCGTCCCGTTCTTCTACATGTCGGGGTCAGACTTCGTGGAGATGTTCGTAGGCCTCGGAGCAGCCCGCGTGCGTGAGCTGTTCCAGCAAGCGAAGGAGAAGGCCCCGGTGCTGATCTTCATCGACGAGATCGACACCCTGGGGAAGAGCCGCTCCGGCGCGATGGGCGGGAACCTCGGCTCCCACGACGAGCGCGAGCAGACGCTGACCCAGCTCCTCTCCGAGATGGACGGCTTCGACACGTCCAAGGGCGTGATCATCATGGCCGCCACGAACCGCCCCGACGTGCTCGACCCCGCGCTGCTGCGGCCGGGGCGCTTCGACCGCCAGGTCGTCGTGGACCGCCCCGACCTCAAGGGACGCGAGGAGATCCTGAAGGTCCACGCGAAGGAGGTCGTCATGGACCCCGAGGTGGACCTCCACGTGCTCGCCGCCCGCACGCCGATGCTCACCGGCGCCGACCTGGCCAACATCATCAACGAGGCCGCCCTGCTGGCGGCCCGTCGTGAGAAGGAAGCCGTCGGCATGGCCGAGCTCGAGGAGGCGATCGACCGCGTCACGGTCGGGGTGGAGCGCCGGAGCAAGGTCATGAGCGACCGGGAGCGCGAGCTGAGCGCGGTCCACGAGCTCGGTCACGCGCTCGTCGCGCTCGACCTGCCGGGGACGAACGTCCTCCACCGGGTCACGATCATCCCTCGGGGCCGGGCGGGCGGCGTCACCTACTTCCGGCCCACGGAGGACCGCACCTATCACACCGACGCCGAGCTGAACGACCAGCTGGCCATCGCGCTCGGAGGACGGGTCGCCGAGGGGATCGCGTTCGGCGACGTCTCCACCGGGGCGCACAACGACCTCGCCAACGCCACCCAGATCGCCCGGGCCATGGTCATCGAGTACGGGATGAGCGAGAAGGTGGGGCCGATCTCCTTCGGGAACGACGGCTTCCGCGACGCGCAGGGCCGCCCGCTGTTCCCCGGCGCCGACCGCCCCAACATCTCCGACGACACGATGCGGCTGATCGACGAGGAGGTCACGCGGCTCCTCACCCAGGCCCGGGAGCGGGCCCGCGCGATCCTCGAGCCGAAGAAGGACCTCATGCTGCGGCTGGCCAAGGTCCTGATGGCCCGGGAGACGATCGAGGGCTCGGAGCTGAAGGCATGGGTCGACGGTGACGAGCCGATCCCCGAGCCCGACGAGGAGCCCCGGGCCGAGGAGGCCACACGGCGGCTCGAGCCTCCGGAGGCCGCGGCCGACGGCGAGGCCGGGGGCGACGGGGCGCGGGAGACCGAGGAGATCCACCGGCCCACGTGAGCAGGCTCTCCGGCACCCTCGCCGCCTCGGTGACCCCGCTGGAGGACGGCGGGGCTCGGCCGGACGAGGACGCGGTCGGACCCATCGTCGACTTCCTCCACGAGGGAGGGCTGGACGGCATCCTCGCGCTCGGCACGACCGGCGAGGGCATCATGCTCTCCGGCCACGAGCGGCGGCGCGTCGCCGAGCGGTTCGTGGAGGCCTCCGCGGGACGGCTGCGGGTCGCCGTCCACTGCGGCGCGCAGACCACGAGCGAGACGGCTGCGCTGGCGGCGCACGCGGCCGAGGCCGGCGCCGACGCCGTGGCGGTGATCTCGCCGCCCTACTCCCCC
>DASUTW010000090.1:0-2190 GCA_036374395.1 Actinomycetota bacterium | reverse complement strand
GTAGGGGTTGCCCGGCTCGTACTTCGGGTGGTCCGGATCGCAGTACTGCCAGAAGACGTGGTGGAGCCGGTCGGTCCCCATCTCGACCATCATGAAGAAGTCCCAGGGCTTGGTCCTCACCATGTGGCGGGCCAGGGCGAAGCGCTTCTTCGTCATCTCGTGGGATTGGGAGAGCACGAAGTCGAGCCCCTGCTGACGGAAGTTGGGGATGTCGAAGATGTAGTCCCCCACCACCTCCTCGACCTCGGCCTTGAGGTCGGCGGGATGCGTGTACTGATCGGCCGACGGAGGCGTGAGGAAGCACGAGACGCGCCACCCTTCGACCGGCTTGATGGGGTAGGCGGGCGGGACGCCGATCAGCAGGGAGCGCATCCCGGCCTCGCCCAGCTGGTCCCACACCGCCGGCTCCTTCACCGCCAGCGAGGTGGCGATCGACAGGCCGTCGTAGGAGGTGTCCTTGCGGTTGCGGAACCCGTAGATCCCGAGCTGGCCGGGGGTCTTCCCGGTCATGGAGCAGGCCCAGGCCGGCACCGTGATCGGGGGCGTGATGCTCTCCAGCTCGCCGTGCATCGACCGCCCGAGGAGGGCCTGGATGTTGGGGGTCTCCGATCGCAGCCGATCGAACAGCAGCAGCGGCGTGGCGCAGTCGAGCCCGATCACCGCGATCCTCGGTCCGGTCATGCCTCAGCGTCCTTTCGGGGTGGTTTGGCAAGCGTCGAGCGCGGCACGGCCGCGCTCCCGAGTGATTGTACCGGGCTCCGCCCCTCACGACCGGAGTGGGGTAGCGATCCCGGTCGGTCCCCTCCAAGATGGAGGCATGCGGCTGCTCCGCGGGACCCTCTACGCGCACGCGCTCGCCTGGATCGTGCTGGGCACGCTCCTCGCGATCTGGCCCGGACTGCTGTTCTCGCTGCTGGGACAGCCGAGGTATCCGGACTACGCCTGGGTGCGGCTCGTGGGGGTCCAGGCCGTCGGCCTGGCGCTCTTCATGGTCCTCGTGGGGCACCGTCTCGAGGAGCTCTGGTGGTGGGCGTGGGGCTTCGTGCTGACGACCGGGGCCGTGGCCGCGGTGCTCACCCTGAACGCGGCCTTCGGGCTGCCTCGGGGTGCGGACGCGGTGCTGTGGTGGGCGCTGGCGATCGGCCACTGGGTCCTGGGGTCCGTCACGCTGATCGGGATGTCGCGGGCCGCCCGGGAGCGTCCCACCGACCGCTACGAGCCCGCGCCGGCCCGCGACCCGCACCCGCGGAGACGGCGGGGCTGAGGGGGACCGCTCATCGTGCGGCCGGCTCCTCGGGCGGCCCGGTCGGCTCAGGGGCCTCGGGAGGGAATCCCAGCCTCAGGAGGTCGGCGAGCTGCGTCGCGTTCGAGAACCTGACCTCCCGGCCGCTCCGGACGTGCCGCACCACACCGTGCAGCCCATCGGCCTCCTCGTGCGGCCACACGCGAACCACGAACGTCTCCACGCGCGGATGCTCACACGGGATCCTTCGGGTTCCCTGAAGGTCCTACGCCGAAGGGAAGGGCGCCGGCTCCACCGCGAGCTCCTCCATCCGGCTCCGGTAGATGCGGTAGGCCCGCCTGGCCTCCCCGTGCCTCCCCGCACTCGTCAGGACGGTCACGAGGCCGAGGTGCGCCCGCTCCTCGAACGGATCCCGCTCGATGATGCGGAGGAGGTACCGGATCGCCGCGTCGTGATCGTTCTCCGCGACCGCGAGGCGCGCCAGCTCCCGGCACACGCTCAGGTAGGTGGCCCTCGCCTCCTCCCGCAGCGCCACGGCCCAGTCGTCGTAGAGGTTCTCCTCGAGGAAGTCGCCCGCGTAGGCCGCCTCGGCCTCGCGCAGGAGGGGGAGGGCCTCCTCGGTCGACCCTCCCTGGACGAGCTCGAGGGCGGCCGTCCCGTCGGCCAGGAAGCGCTCGACGTCGACGTCCAGGCGGTCGATCTCGAGCGCTACGGCCTCGCGGTCGGCGTCCACGAAGTGGTCCTGGGGTCTCCCCCGCTCCGGATCGAGCACGGTCCGAACGGTGGTGAGGGCCACCGAGAGGCGGTTGGCCACCTTGTCGGGATCCTCCTCGGGCCACAGGACCTCCATGAGGAACTCGCGGGGGGCGGGCCGTCCCCGCCTCGCCACCAGGAGCTTCAGGAGGTCCCTGGCCTTCTTCGACTGCCACTCGGAGGCGGGGACGGCC
>DASUTW010000089.1:0-2087 GCA_036374395.1 Actinomycetota bacterium | reverse complement strand
GGCAGGCCTATCGCCTCGAGCTCGCGCCACTGCTCTGGGGTGAGGTCCATCGGCGTCCTGTATCACGTGGGTCTGTCATGCTCGGCCGTTGGTCCGGTTGGTGCGGGGCACCCCCCCGGCCCGGTCCTTCGCGGCTCCGGCCGCTACGGCGCCAGGCGGTGGGCGGTCCAGGCGTTGCCGCGGCGCTCGTAGCGGATCCGGTCGTGGAGGCGGTGCTCCCGCCCCTGCCAGAACTCCATCGCCTCGGGGATCACTCGGTAGCCGCCCCAGTGGTCGGGGAGTGGCACGTCCTGGCCGAACCGGCGGAGGGCCTCGTCGTAGGCTCGGGTGAGCTCCTCGCGGCTGGTGAGCGGCTCGCTCTGGGCCGAGACCCATGCCGCGACCTGGGCCCCGATGGGCCGAGTCCGCCAGTAGGCCTCGTCCTCGTCGCGGGAGGTTCGCTCGACCGGGCCCTCCACCCGCACCTGCCTGCCGATGTCCCGCCAGTAGAGCGTCAGCGCGGCGTACGAGGTGGCGGCCAGGTCGCGGGCCTTCCGGCTGCGGAGGTTCGTGTAGAAGACGAAGCTCTTGGGGCCGAGGCCCCGGAGCAGCACGTTGCGGGCCGAGGGCCGGCCGTCGGCCCCGGCGGTGGCCACGACCATGATGTCGGCCTCCTCGCCCAGCAGGGTGCGGGCCTCCTCCCACCAGCGGCGGAAGCGCTCCATCGGGTTCGATGGAGCGCTTCCGCCGTCGAAGGCCTCGGGGGGATCGGGGCGAACCTCGTCCACCCCAGGGAGGCTACCGGACGAAGGTGATCGTCAGGTGGTCCGGTCCCGCGTCGACCGCGTAGCAGGTCTTCTCGGAGAGCCCGATCCCCCAGGAGACCATCCCCTCGAAGTCCCCGGTCTGCTCGACCTCGAGCATGATCGGGCCGTCGAGCCGGAACTCCTTGGGCCCGGTGTAGATCTCCACGATCTCCTCGCCATCGAGGCTCACGCCCCGCGCCATGAAGGTCACCGCGACGAACGTTTCCCCCTGGACGTCCACCGGCGCGCCCTCACCATCGGTCACCAGCTGGTCGGTGAAGTCGATGATGTGCCACGGGGCCTCCGTCTGCCCCGCCATGGGCTCGAAATGGAACGTGATGCTCGCCCGGCCCGGAACCACGTCGGGCTCCTGGATCGAGAGGTCCACGAAGTCGGGAAACACCGCGTCGCTGCCCGCCTCCGTCCGCGCGCAGGAGGTCACCGGTGCCGGCCAGGGGCTGCCTGTCGGGTCTGGCTCCGGGCTCTCCGTGGGTTCGGGGGACGGCGCGGCCGTGGGCTCGGGGCTCGGCGTCTCGTCGCCCGGCCCCAACGGAACCTCCTCCCGCACCGGCGCCGCCGCGTCCATCGCGGCGCGCACCCCGATGAACCCGCCGAAGGCGAGGGCCAGGGCCAGCCCGCCCGCCAGCGCCCCGTTGGCCACCCGGCGCCGCTTCGCCCTCCGCAGCACGTCCTCGGGCATCCCGCCGGGCCGCGGCGCCTCCGCGGCCTTGCGGCTCAGCGCCTCGCGCAGCTCGTCGTGGAAGTCGGTCATCGTCCCATCTCCTCCCGCAGCCGCTCGATCCCTCGCGAGACCAGCGACTTCACCGTGCCCAGACGGACGCCCAGCACCTCGGCCGTCTGCGCCTCGGTCAGATCCTCGTAGTAGCGGAGCACGATCGCGGCGCGCTGGCGCTCGGACAACCTTCCGAGCGCCGCCCACATCTCGTCCCGCTCCATCGGGTCCGGGTCCGCGGCCGCGACCGGCCGCCGCCCCTCCCGCTCGACGTACTCGCGCTCCACCCTCGCGTGGCGGAAGTGCGACCGCGCGAGGTTCACCACCGTCTTGTGGAGGTACCAGTGGAACGCGTCCGGGTTCCGCAGGTCGCGGAACCGACCCAGCAGCTTGACGAACGCCTCGTGGACGAGATCCTCGGCCAGCGAGGCGTCGCCGGTGATCAGGTACCCGAGCCGGACGGCGTCGGGGGCGTGCCGCTCGTACAGCTCCCCCAGCCTCCCCGTCTCGGTCACGCTCAACGCCCTCGTCTGCATCATGGCCCATCCTCCGACCAGAAGACGCCTCAG
>DASUTW010000088.1:0-6711 GCA_036374395.1 Actinomycetota bacterium | reverse complement strand
TCGACGCCGCGGGCCGCATGCAGTACCAGGAGATCGGGTCCCTGGCCGTGCTCGAGCACGGGAAGCTCGTGGGCATCCTCACCGAGCGTGACCTCGCGCGCGCCCTCGCCGACGGCGTGGACCCCGCGGAGACGCCGGTCGGGGCCTACATGACCGAGGAGCCGGTGACGGTGACTCCCGAGGCAGACGCCGCCTCGGTGGCTGCGACGATGCTTGACCTCGGGGTCCGTCACATCCCGGTGATGGAGGGGGGCCAGGTGATCGGGATGGTGTCCTCGCGGGACCTCCTGTCCCTCGAGGCCTGGAACGCGATCGGAGTGACGTGACGATGAAGAAGCTGAAGGTCGAGGACGTGATGACGCGGACGGTCGTCGTCGTCCGAGAAGGCACGCCGTTCAAGGACGTCGTCCGGATGATGCTGGAGCACCGCGTGAGCGGTGTGCCGGTGCTCGATGGAGAGGGGCGCCTGACGGGTATCGTCACCGAGGCCGACCTGCTGACCCTCGAGGAGGGGAAGGTCGAGCCGAAGCACCGCCGCTCGTTCCTGGAGTGGCTGGTGCAGCCCGGCCGTCTCGCCGAGATCGAGGCGGAGGCCGCGGAGGTCCGGGCCGCCGACATCATGACGCCGAGCGTCGTGACCGCGCGCCCGGAGCTGACGGTGCCGGAGGCGGCGAAGCTGATGCTCGACGCCCAGGTGAAGCGGCTCCCCGTCATCGACGAGGACGGGAAGGTCCTCGGCATCGTCAGCCGCCGCGACCTGCTCCAGCCGTTCCTCCGGACCGACGAGGAGATCGAGCGCGAGATCCGCGAGGAGGTCATCTTCCGCACGATGTGGATCGACCCGGACACGATCGGGGTCGAGGTCGAGCGGGGATGCGTGCGACTCCGCGGGACGGTGGAGCGGAGGAGCGTGGCCGAGATCCTCGTGGAGCTGGTCCACCGCGTCGAGGGCGTGGTGGGCGTCGAGGACGAGCTCGGGTACCGGTGGGACGACCGCAAGGTCAAGCCACGGGGACCCTTCTCGGCTCCTCGCTGGAGCGAGAACTGGGCTCGACGAGGAGCCTGAGAGGGGGGACCGACCAGATGCTCGTGAGGGACGTGATGACTGTGGGGGTGGTGACGGCCGCCCCGGACACCCCCGTCAAGGAGCTGGCAGCGCTCATGGTGGGCGCGCGGATCAGCGGCATCCCGGTCGTGGAGGACGGGAAGGTCGTCGGCATAGTCTCCGAGTCGGACCTGCTGCCCCTCCACGAGGGCGACCCGGGCCATCGCGTGCAGGTGGCCGGCGACGTGATGACGAGGAAGCTCATCTCGCTCGTCGAGGGGATGACGGTGACCGAGGCGGCGCGCGTCCTCCAGCGCCACGGCGTGAAGCGCGCGCCGGTAATGCGGGGGGAGCGTCTGGTCGGGATCGTCACGAGGGCGAACCTGCTGCGCCCGTACCTGCGGACCGACCTCGAGATCCAGGCGGAGGTCGAGGAGGCGGTCCTGTCGGGGGCGCTCGGGATCAGCCCGAGGGGGGTCCGGGCGCTCGTCATCGACGGGGTCGTGAGGCTCGAAGGTCGTGTGACGAGCGCCCGGACCCGCGCCATCCTCCTTCGGCTCGTGCGGGCTGTGGATGGTGTGGTGGACCTCGAGGAGCACCTGGAGCTCGAGGAGGAGCCGAACGGCCATTCCGTTCAGGAGGAGGCAGAGCGGGCCCTGTGAGGCCCGAGGAGATGGTGCACCAGCGAGGGCGGCCACCAAGGGCCGCCCTCGCTCCGTGTTCCTAGGCTTGGAGCGTCCGCTCGTCGGCCATGAGCAGGAGGCGGTCGCCCGCCCTCAGCGGCCGGTCGGCCGACGGCCCCACGGTGGTGGAGCCGTCGGCGTGTCTCAACGCCAGGGCGAGCGCCTGGCCGGCCGCCTCCTTCACCCGGAGGCCCTCGAGATGCGACCCCGCGCTCACCACGAGCTCCTCCACCCGCACGTCGCGGTCCCCGAGGTCGGCCACGTCGAGCATCCCGACGACGTCCTGGCGGAGGGACATCAAGGCCATGGCCTCGCCGCTGGTCACGTACGGGGAGACGACTCGATCGGCCCCCGCCTTCTCCAATCGTGGGATCGACTCCGAGGTCGCTGCCCTGGCCACGATGAAGAGATCCGGCTTGAGGGCCCGGGCCGTCAGCGTGATGAAGACGTTCGTCGCGTCCGAGTCCACGGCGCAGACGAGGCCGCGAGCGCGGTCGATCCCCGCTTGATGGAGGACCTCTTCGTCGGAAGGATCTCCGATCAGGTGGGGGACGTTCATGTCCACCATCCGGGCCTCCAGGGCCTCGTCCCGATCCACGACGACGAACGGGACCCCCGCGTCCAGGAAGCGTCGGGCCACGGTCCTGCCCACTCGACCGAAGGCGCAGACGACGAAGTGGCCCTCAAGGCGATCGATCACGTGCTTCATCCGCTTCCTCCTCCGTCGCTCGCCGAGGTTCCCCTCGGAGATCCAGATCCCGATGAGGGTGAGGCCCACCAGCACCGCGGTGACACCGAGGACCACCAGGCTGAGGGTGAAGGCCCGACCGGTCGCGTCGAGGGGCTGGACCTCCCGGAACCCCACGGTGCTCAGCGTGATGACGGTCATGTAGAGGGCGTCGATGAACGACCAGCCCTCCAGGAGCATGTAGCCGCCGACGCCGTAGGTGGTGACGCCGATCAGGAGGGCGGCCGGCCAGAGGAGACGGCGGATCAGAGGGTCGCGCGGCTTGGGGACGTTCACCGCTCCTCCAGCAGGAGACAGTGGACGGAGGGCAGCGATGCCGCGACCCGCTCCCAGGCTCCTCCCGCGTCCTCGGAGACGTGGGCCTCCCCATCGGGGAGGGCCGCCGCCGCGGTCGTGCCCGCCGCGACCAGCCGGTGGGTGTCGAGGTTGCTCCCGAAGGGGTCGGGGAGGCCCGCCTTGACGAAGCGGTCGCCGGCGAGACGGTAGAGGGCGGCCTGTCCCCCGCCGGGTCCGGCGGAGGCGCTCACGAGCACCGTCTCGCCGGCGACCGCCACCGCTCGGCTGTACCGACGCTCCAGCCCCTCGTCGATCGTCTCCCAGCTCGCGCCTCCGTCTTCGCTCCTGGCGAGCCCGTAGGCGGTGGCCGCCAGCACCAGGCCCGGACGCTCGGGGTGGGCCAGCACCTGGTGGACGTCCTCCTCGATCGGGATCGCGGTGGGCGCCCACGTCTCGCCCCCGTCGTCGGAGCGGAGGATCCCGCCCACGTGGACGTTGGCGTAGATCATGCCGTCGGGCCCGGCGCTGAGCGAGCGGACGTCGGGCGGCCCGCCCCAGGGCGTGTGCCATCGCTCGCGCCCCTCGGCTCGATCGAAGTCCTCCACGGCCTCGAGGCTCCCGTTCCGCGCCAGGAACAGACGGGCCTCAGCCGTTCCCACGAGCGCGCCGCCGCCGGCCAGGGCCAGCGCGCAGTTGGCGCGGAGATCCGAGCGGAGCCCGGGGGCCTCGCCGTTCGACCGCACGACCACCTCGTGGCCCCCTCGCACCTCGACCGTGACCCCGCCGGCGCGGTGGAGGAAGGTGACGGGCTCGGCGCCCCGCCGCTCGCCGCCGGGCAGCGAGATCACGCCCTCGTCGGTGGCCGCCAGCAGCTCCATGGCCGTCAGCCTAGCGCCGCGCGGGGCGTACCATGCCCTCGTGCTCTCGTTCGACCAGGGGTTCTTCGGACCGGGCAGCGTCTCGTGGCAGGTCCACGGGGAGCTGACCGTGCTCTTCGGTGGCGCTCGCAGCCTCCTGATGCAGTCTGCCCACCCGCTCGTGATCGCGGGGGCCCGCGAGACCGGCTTCTACCGCCGCAGCCCCTGGAAGCGCCTCCAGCGCACGCTGATGCTCAACTACGCCATCACGTTCGGGACGAAGAAGGACGCCAGGGCCGCCGCCGAGCACATCAACGAGGTCCACCGTCGCGTCCACGGGATCGATCCGGTGACCGGCCAGGCCTACCACGGCCTCGATCCCGACCTCCTCCTGTGGGTCCATGCCACGCTCGTCCACAGCGCGCTGCTCTTCGAGCACCTCACGGTGGGGAAGCTCGACCCGGCGGGGCGTCAGCGCTTCCACGAGGAGCAGATGATGGTTGCGGAGATGCTGGAGCTGCCCCGCGAGAAGATCCCGCCCACGGTGGAGGAGCTCTCGGAGTACATGCGCGACGTCATGGCCGGCGACACGCTGATCGTGACCGACGCCGCGTTCGAGGTGGCGAACCTGTTCCGCGAGTTCCCGCCCGAGGCGGAGTGGAAGCCGGTCCTGCGCGCCATCTCCTTCTGGTCGTTCGCCACGCTGCCCCCGAAGCTGCGCCAGGCCTACGGGGTCCGATGGAGCCCCGCCCGGGACATGGTGGCCCGGGCCAGCCTGGCGGCGTTGAAGCGCCTCCGCCCGGCGATCCCCCGGCGCTACCGGCGCATCCTGATCGCCGAGCAAGCACGCATCCGGACCTCCGGCTAGCTCTCGGCCTTCGCGATCCGGGCCTTGGCCTTCGCCCTCGACTTCACGATCGACCGGATCACGAGCAGGGCGATCAGCGCCACCGCTTGGCCCATGAGCGCCATGCGCGTCACGTCCACGGCGGGCTCCCAGCGCACATCCTCGCCGCGGATCACGTAGGCGCCGACCGGGCGCGCTGTCACGCCGAACCCCCCGCCGGTGCCCTTGCCCTCGCCCTCGGGACCGCCGCCCTCACCGCTGCCCCCGCCTCCGCCGCCGCGCACCGAGGCAGCGGGCAGGATCGTCACGCCGTTCTTCTCGAAGGGCTCGCCGTAGACGCGACCCACCGTGATGGCGTCGCGTGCATCCTTCAGCATCTCGTCCAGATCCATGGGATCACCTCCTGCCTCCACCGTACCCCCCTGTCCCGGAAGGGGTCAGGGTCGAGCGGCGCCGCGGGTAGGATGGACCCCGGGATGAGCGAGTACCCCGCGCACCGCGAGGCCGACGTCGTCCTGCGGGACGGGTCCACGGTCCGCATCCGTCCGGTCCGTCCCGAGGACCGCGAGGCGATCCTCGTCTTCCTCAAGGGCCTCAGCGACGAGGCGCGCTGGCTGCGCTTCTTCTCCGGCTTCCCCGACCTCGACCGCGCCGCCGAAAGCGCCGCGAAGGTCGACTACCACGATCGCTTCGGCCTGCTGGCCCTGGTGGGCGACACCGTGGTCGGCCACTCCACGTACCTGGCCGACGGCGACAGGGCCGAGGTCGGCTTCGCCGTGGCCGACGCCTACCAGGGGAGGGGCCTGGGCACCATCATGCTGGGCCAGCTGGCCCAGGCCGCGGCCGAGAACGACATCCACACCTTCGAGGCCGAGGTCATGCCCGAGAACCGCCGGATGCTCGAGGTCTTCCGCGACAGCGGCTTCCCGATCGAGACCCGCACCGAGCCGGGGCTGATCAAGGCCGAGTTCCCGACCTCGCTGACCGGAGAGGCGCTCGAGCGCTTCGACCGTCGGGAGCAGGTGGCGGCGACGAACGCGATGCGGTCGTTCCTGTCCCCCTCGGCCGTGGCGGTGATCGGTGCCTCGCGGACCCGCGGGACGATCGGGGCCGAGACGTTCCACAACCTCCTCGTGACCGGCTTCGAGGGCGCCGTCTACCCGGTGAACCCCAACGCGCCCGTCGTGCAGTCGGTGGCGGCTTACCCATCGATCAAGGACGTGCCCGACCAGGTCGAGCTGGCCGTGGTGGTCGTCCCGGCGTCGGCGGTCGTTCCGGTGGCGAAGGAGTGCGCCGTGGCAGGGGTGCGCTCGCTGGTGGTGATCTCGTCCGGCTTCGCCGAGGTGGGGGAGGAGGGCAGCGAGCTGCAGCGGGAGCTGCTGGCGGTCTGTCGGGAGTCGGGGATGCGGCTGATCGGCCCGAACTGCATGGGGATCATGAACACCGACCCCGAGGTGAGGCTGGACGCGTCCTTCGCCCCCACGTTCCCGCCGCACGGGCGCGTGGGATTCCTCTCCCAGAGCGGCGCCCTGGGACTGGCGGTGATCGGGCGCGCCGTCGAGCTCGGGCTGGGCCTCTCGTCCTTCGTCTCGGTGGGCAACAAGGCCGACATCTCCGGGAACGACCTCCTCAACTACTGGGAGGCCGACGAGGGCACCGACGTGATCCTGCTGTACCTCGAGTCGTTCGGGAACCCTCGACGGTTCTCTCGGGTGGCTCGGAGGGTCGGCCGCTCGAAGCCGATCGTGGCGGTGAAGAGCGGGCGGACCGCGGCGGGGGCCCGAGCCACCTCGTCACACACCGGCGCGCTGATCGCGGCGTCGGACGTGACGGTCGAGGCGCTCTTCCACCAGACGGGGGTGATCCGGACCGACACGCTCGAGGAGCTGTTCGACGTCGCCACGCTCCTGTCGAGCCAGCCGCTGCCGGCCGGGAAGCGGGTGGGGATCATCACGAACGCGGGCGGGCTGGGGATCCTCTGCGCCGACGCGTGCGAGGCGGGGGGCCTGGAGGTTCCGACCCTCAGCGATGAGGCCGTGAGGAAGCTGAGGGAGTTCCTCCCGGCCGAGGCGTCGGTGCAGAACCCGGTGGACATGATCGCCTCGGCCAGCGCCGAGGACTATCGCAAGACGATCGAGATCGTGGCGGGGGAGGGCGGCGTCGACGCGATCATCGTGATCTTCATCCCTCCGCTCCTCACCCGGGCCGAGGACGTGGCCCACTGCATCCGTGGGGCCGCGGACAGGATCGACGAG
>DASUTW010000087.1:0-2262 GCA_036374395.1 Actinomycetota bacterium | reverse complement strand
GCCACCTCGGCCACGGTCGGGTCCTGTGCGGGGAACGAGAGCTCCGCCGGGTCGTTCGCCGGGCTGAAGGTGTCGGGGCCGGAGCTGAACGTCTCGTTGATCCGCTGGCCACGGACCGTGCCGAAGAACCGGAACGAGTAGTCTCCGGGCCGCGACGGCACGAAGACGGCCCGGTACTCCCCGGTGTCCCCGAACGCAGGCTCCATGGCCATCGTCGTGGACTCCTCCCCGTAGGTGATCTCCACCTCGAGGTCCACGCCGTTTAGGATCGGCTCCTCCATGTCGTGGTCGGTCAGCGTCAGCGAGGCCCAGTTGGGCTCGTAGGCCATGGCCGGCTCGCTCCCGAACCCCACCACCATCACGACGTCGCCCACCTCGCGGCCCTCGTGCGCCATCGCCGGCGCGGGGGCGAGCAGGAGCAGCATCGAGATCGCGCCGGCCACCGCCAGCGCCGCACCCGTTCGGATGCGTGACATAGGATCCCTCCCTTCGTGTCGTTGGACGATGCGTCAGTCCAACGAAGGAGGGGGGCCTCGCATCGAGCCCGATCCCGCCAGCACCTGGGGGCGGAGGACGGGCACGGCCCGGGGGAGGGGCAGCGGGATCGGCTGGTCCCAGACGCGCCGCAGCGCCCGGCCGATCGCGCCGGCCACCTGGCCCAGAAGGCGGGTCAGCAGCGCGACGGCCAGGGCCACCAGGACCTGGATGGCGACGCCGATCCACGCCAGGTCGCTGGCCAGGAACCCGTGGGCGCTCTGGCCGCCGGCCAGGCGCTCGGTGATCTCCATCACCACGAAGAGCAGGACCTGGAGGGTGGCCAGGCGAGCGGCGAAGGGCAGCACGGGGGTGGGCGCGAGCGAGGCCTCGCGCAGGTGGGGGAGGGTCAGGCGGACCGAGGCCGTGATCCCCGCCACCACGGCCACCGCCACCGCGACCGGCCAGTAGCGGTGAGCTCCGGGGGCGTGGTCGGCCGCGGCCAGGACGTAGGCGATCGAGTGCCCCACCACGACGCCGGCCGCCGTCAGGCCGAGCAGGGCGCGCCGGGAGGTCATCGAGGTTCCTCCGCGGGCTCGGGCGCCCGCTCCTCGCCGCCCTCCTCCAGGCGGCGCTTCCGCTCCGACCGGGTGCGGAGGATCAGCACGATCCCCACCGCAACCACGGCGACGAGCAGCTCGTCCCAGCCCGCGTGGGCCACGATCGCAAGAGGCACGGCAGCCATCCTAGCGTCAGTCGCCGACCAAGGGAGAGGCGGCCCGGCGTGGTAGGAATGTCCGGTGAGCGAGGTCGAGATCCTCGAGGTCGCCGGCAAGGACGTGCGCGTCACCAGCACGGGCAAGGTGCTCTTCCCCCAGCGGGGGATCACGAAGCTCGACCTCGTCCGCTACTACCTCTCGGTGGGAGAGGGGGCGGTCCGCGGGGCCCGTGACCGCCCGGTGATCCTTCACCGGTTCCCCCACGGGATCGACGACGAGGACTTCTACCAGAAGCGGGTGCAGAAGGGGTCGGCCGGCTGGCTCGTCACGGCCCGCATCGCCTTCCCCAGCGGCAGGACGGCCGAGGAGCTGGTGATCGCCGACGAGGCGCACCTGGCCTGGATGATCAACCTGGGGTGTATCGACATCAACCCCTGGCCCGTGCGGGCCGGCGACCTCGACCACCCAGACGAGCTGCGCGTGGACCTCGACCCGACGCCGGGGATCCCCTGGGGGCACGTCCGCGAGGTGGCGCTCCTGGCTCGCGAGGTGCTCGAGGAGCACGGGCTTGCCGGCTACGTCAAGACCTCGGGGAAGCGAGGGATCCACGTCCTGGTCCGGATCGAGCCGAGGTGGACGTTCACGGCGGTGCGGCGCGCGGCGCTCGCCCTCGCTCGCGAGGTCGAGCGCCGCGACGCCCGGGCCACGACCGCTTGGTGGAAGGAGGAGCGGACCGGCGTCTTCGTCGACTACAACCAGAACGCGAGGGACCGGACGGTGGCCTCCGCCTACTCGGTGCGGCCCGTGCCGGACGCCCGCGTCTCGGCCCCCCTGACCTGGGACGAGGTGCCCGACGTGGAGCCCGAGGACCTGACGATCGACTCGGTCCCCGGCCGCTACGCGGAGATCGGTGACCCCCACGAGCCGATCGACGACCGACCCGGCTCGCTCGATCCGCTCCTCGAGCTCGCTGAACGAGACCGGCGCGGGGGCCTCGGCGACGCGCCGTGGCCGCCCCACTTCCCCAAGGGAGACGACGAGCCCGTCCGGGCGGCCCCGTCGCGTCGCC
>DASUTW010000086.1:0-3463 GCA_036374395.1 Actinomycetota bacterium | reverse complement strand
GCGAACCCTCTATCGAGCGTCACGCGTCCACACACTGTCGCCCTACGGCGGGGGCTCGTGGCTGCTCGTGGACGAGCGCCACGTGGAGCGGGCCGGATCGGGCGAACCGCCCCAGGCCGACCGCGTCGTCGATCTCCCCGGGACGACAATCATCCCCGGCTTCGTGGACGCCCACGTTCACCTCTCGGCCACGGGGATGAAGGGCGAGGGGCTCGACCTCTCGCCGGCGGGCTCGAAGGACGAGCTGCTGAGCATCGTCCGCGACTACGCGGGCGACCGGGACGGCCCCGTCTTCGGCGCAGGCTTCGACGAGTTCTCCTGGGAGGATCCGAAGCTTCCGACGATCGCCGAGTTGGACGGCGTCTCCCTGCACCCCATCGTTCTGGTGCGGACCGACGGCTACCTCAGCCTGGCCAACGAGCGCGCGTTGGAGCTGTCGGGCGCCCTCCAGCACGAGGGCGCCGAGCGCGATCCGGCGGGGCGCCCGACCGGCCTCCTCCGGAAGGCTGCGAACTCTCAGGCCCAGCGCTGGTACCACGCCTCGCTCGAGCCCGCCGCCGTCCAGGACGCACAGCTGCGGGCGGCGGGGCTGGCGGCGTCGCGGGGCGTCACCACCGTCCAGGAGATGGCGATGCCCGACAAGCAGGGACGCCGCGACGTCGAGGTCCTCCTGGGCCACCTCCAGCGCCTCCCCGTCGACTGCATCGTCTACATCGCCGACATGGATCTCCCCTGGGTGATGGAGCACGGCTTCCCACGAGCCGGCGGCGACCTCACCCTCGACGGTTCGATCGGGGCCAGGACCGCCGCCGTGCTCGAGCCCTACGAGGACGGGGAGGGGAGCGGCGCGCTCCAGTACGACGACGACACCCTGGTCGAGTTCCTCCACAACGCGCACCTGGGCGGCCTCCAGGTCGGCCTCCACGTGATCGGCGACGCCGCCATCGAGCAGGCGCTCCGGGTCTGGGAGCGCGTCTACCACGCGCTGGACTCGCGCGGACGCCGCCACTTCCGCGCCCGACGACACCGCCTGGAGCACTTCGAGATGGCCTCGATGCAGCAGGTGGAGAGGGCGGCCGGGCTCGGGCTCGCCATCTCGATCCAGCCGGTCTTCGACGCGTTCTGGGGGAACCCGGGAGGGATGTACGAGCAGCGCCTGGGTTCCGAGCGGGCCTGGCCGATGAACCCCTTCCGCGAGCTCATGATGCGCGGGCTCGAGGTGGGCGCGGGATCCGACACGCCGGTGACGCCGCTCGACCCGATGTTCGGGATCTGGGCCCTGGAGAACCACCACGACCCGGCCCAGCGCATGGGACGCGACGACGCGATCCGGCTCTTCACCGTCGGTGCCGCGCGCATCGGCCACCTGGAGAAGAAGGGGAGGCTCGAGCCGGGGTCCTCGGCGGACTTCGCGGCCTACGAGGTGGATCCCTTCGACGTCCCCGACCCGCGCGAGCTCCGTCCCGTCCTGACCGTCTCGCGCGGCCGGGAGGTGTCCGCCCGCTGAGACCCCGATGCTAGGCTGAGCGAGGATGGAGGCGACCCCGACCGGCAGACGCTTCGGCGCGCTGCCGGTCCTCGTGGCGATCGGCATCGCGGCCACGACCGTCGCCCAGACCGTCACCATCGTCCGCCACGAGCCGCCCCCACCGGTGCTTCTCCGGCTGAACGTCCAGAAGGGCTTGGCCGTCTCCTACCGGATGGAGATCGGCATGGAGGGCCGGGTCTCGGCCGGGCTGTTCGGCCAGCCCATCGAGCTGACCGTCGTCATGGAGCAGGATTGGCGGGTCCGGGAGGTGGGCGAGGACGGCTCGGCCTCGATCGAGGTCGACACACGGCTGATCGAGGCCTCGAGCCCGCAGGGGGACGTGCCGCGGTCCGAGCTCCAGGAGATCGAGGGCACCAGCACGATGCGCCTGGCGGCGGACGGGCGCGTCCTGGAGGCCACCCTGGGGGTCACGAGCTCGCTCACGGGTGCCGCCCCCATCCCCGGCCTGGAGGGCGGCTTCGGCCCCACCTTCCCTCCCGATCCCGTAGCTCCCGGAGATCGGTGGGATCTGAGCACGGAGGTGCCGCTCCTCCCGGGGGGCCCGTCCCTGGAGGTCGTCGGCGAGGCCACGCTCGACACGTACGAAGAGGTGGGAGGCATCCGGTCCGCGGTGATCGACAGCGAGGCCACGATGCCCTTCGACTTCGAGCTCGATCTGGCCGCGCTGGCGGCCCAGCTGGGCGCGGAGATCCCCGAGGACGAGGCCCAGGGGATGATCGCCTACGAGGGCGAGATGACGATGAGCTCCCGTCAGTGGATCGACCCCAAGACCGGCCTCCAGGTCCGCCTGGAGGGAGGGGGAGAGGGCGACATCTCCTTCTCGCTCGGCGGGTTCCCGCAGAACGGCGACATGCCCTCCGTCCCCAGGACGAACGTGGAGTTCGACCTCACGATGACGCTCGAGCGTCTGTGAGCATCCGGCGCGGACGGGACGCGGGGCTCGTCCTCCTGCTGACGCCCCTGATCTGGGGGCTGACGTTCCCCGCGGGGAAGGAGGCCCTCGAGAGGCTGCCCCTGCTGCCGTTCACGGCGTGGAGCCGACTACTCGGCGTGGCAACGGTCGCGGTCGCGCTGCCGTTCCTCCTGCGGAGGTCGAGGTTCGAGGCCCGCCGACTGGTGGTCCCTGGCGTCGTGCTCGGAGGGTTGATGTTCGTCGCCTTCCTCCTCCAGTCGGCGGGCCTCGAACGGACCACCGCGACCAACGCCGGCTTCGTCACCGGGCTCTACGTGGTCTTCACGCCGGTGCTGGGCCTCGCGCTGTTCCGGCGTCCGGTGGGACGAGCGGCCTGGCTCGCGGTCGGGATCTCGGTCGTGGGCCTGGCGCTGCTGAGCGTGCCGGGGCTCGACGACCTCGCGCCGCGGCAGGGCGATCTGCTCGTGCTGGCGTCCGCCGTGGTGTGGGCCGGGCACGTGGTCGCGGTGGGGCATTTCGCGGCTCGCCACCCCGCGGTGCCGCTGGCGCTGGCCCAGCTCGTGGTCGCCGCAGGGCTGCACCTCCTGGCCACGACGGGGGAAGGCCTGCACCTGGCGGCCGCGATTGAGGTGTGGCCCCTGCTCGTAATCACCGGCGTGCTGGGATCGGGGGTGGCGTTCACCATCCAGGTGCTGGCGCAGGGGACGGTCAGCGCCACCCGCGCCGCGATCATCCTCGCGAGCGAGTCGGTGGTGGCGGCCATCGCGGCGGCGATCTGGCTGGGGGAGCGGTTGGACGCCCACCAGTGGGTCGGCGCCGCGCTCGCGGTCGCGGCCATGGTCCTGTCCGAGGTCGGAGCGCGGCGCCGACCCGAGGTCAGGCTCGACCCGGCGACGGCGGTCTGAGCTCCGCGTCCGGGCGTTCGGTCAGCGGCGGCGGAGGCGGAGGTCGCGGCGGATCACCCTCGCCGCGTTGAAGCCCGGCGCGCCCATCACGCCGCC
>DASUTW010000085.1:0-2855 GCA_036374395.1 Actinomycetota bacterium | reverse complement strand
GCCCCCCTCGGGCGCGGCGGCGCTCCTCGCCTCCGCGAGGGCGGCCTCCGCCAGGGCGATCTCGTCTCCCAGCTGCTCGGCCTTCAGGCGTCTCGCCTCGGCGAGACCGGTCTCGGTGTCGGCGACCGCCGCCTCGATCTTACGGCCCGACTCCGACAGATCCTGTTTGAGTCGATCGACCGCGTCCAGCAGCCGCGTTGCCTGACCCGTCGCCTCCTCGGCAGCCCGCGCGGCGACGGCGGCGAGTCCCGGGGCCCCCGACTCGAGGTGGCCCCGCCCGGAGGCGATCTCCTCCCGCGCGAGCTCCAGTCGCTCCTCCACCTGCTGCACGTTCTCGGCGACCGCCGCCATGGCCTCCGGGGCGTACGTGTCGGCGAGCTCGGTCAGGACAGCGGCCGCCTGAGGGATCCGGCGAGCGAGGGCCTCCGCGTCCCCTTCCAGTCGCGCGAGGACCTCCGGGACGTTCTTCCGGAGATCGCGTAGCTCGTCGAACTTCTCGGCCTCCGAGTCCAGGCGATCGCTGGCCGCATCCGTCCTTCGACAGATGTCGACGAGCATCGATCGCTCGGTCGTCTCGTCCTCGGGCTCGGCGTCGTCGAGCTGCTGTCGCAGTCGGAACGCGACCGCCATGTCCTCCCGCGCCGCCTCGAGGGCGGCCGAGAACGGCTCCGTCTGCTCCTCTCCGAACTCGGCGATGGCGAAGGCCAGCTCCTGCTCGCTGGTCTTCACGGCGTCGTCCGTCTCCACGAGCTGAGCGGCGGCTCGCTGCCGGAGCTCGTCGATGGAGAGCCGCTCGTACGGGTCTTGCGCGGCGGCCCGCGGACGTTCGCGAGGGCGCAGCCGTGCCTTTCCCCAGACGAAGGCGAGGTACGCGATCCCGCCGATGAGCAGCAGGGCCAGGAGGGTCCACACGGGCGAGGAGGTCCCCTCCGGCCGCTCGGTCTCACCGCCCGGGTCCGCTGCGGGCTGCTCGTTCATCACGCGGCTGATGCCCTCCGCCGCCGCGACCGCGGCGCCGACCCAGTCGTCGTCCGACAGCGATGGCTCGATGGACGAGGTCGCCACCTCGGCCAACTCCGCATCGGAGAGGGGGAACTGCTGGTCGACCGAGTACGCGTAGGCTCGGTCTTCGATGGCCACCGCGAGCAGCACGTCGTTCAGTCCCAGGCTGCTGAGCGTCGCCGTCTCGTCCGTCCACTCCTGCGCGGGGAGGCCTGAAAAGGTGTCCACATAGGTCACCCAGAGCTGGATGCCGTCGCGCGCCTGCAGACGTTCCAGCGCGTCGCGGACCTCCCCTTCTCGCCCTTCCAGGGCGCCGACCCGATCCTCGACCTGCTGCTCGAGCCGGAACGGCTCCTCGGCCCAGGCGGGGGCCGCCGCCGCGAACAGCCCAGCCGCCGTGAGCAGCATGAACACCAGCGGCCGGGGCCACGTCGCGGTACGACTCAGCATCGCCCGTCCACTCTAGCCTCCGCTGCTCGATCCGAGATCCGCCTTCATCGAGTCGGACCATAGACCCGGGCGGGACCATCCTCCATGGCGAGCCTACGGCCGGGGCGCCGGGGTCAGGGGGACCGCCGAACGTCGTCGGCCGAGGCGGAACGGAACAGCTCCAGGACACGCGGCAGCAGCTCGCCCGCCACGCGCTCCGCCGAGAAGTGCGTCTCCCCGGGCAGAGAGAGGAAGCTTGCCGTGGGGATCTCCGCAGCGGCCCGCGCGGCGTTCTGGTGCATCTCGTCGTCAGCTCCTGCGTAGACGAGGCAGGGGGTGCTCCACTTCCCCAGGTCTCGAGATATCGATCCTTCGACGGAGACGGAGCGGAACGCGGCGTCCAACGCCAGGGGGTCGTTCTCCAGCATCCAGGATCGCGCCGGTTCCGGGAACCGCTCCCCGATCGAGGACTCCCACGTCTCGACGAAGGCGACCATGCCGTGTTCTCTCCCTGCAGCCACCGCTTCGGTGACGGCACGCATCATCGGCCCGTCGACGGGCCATTCGTAGGGCTGGTTGCCGCAGAGGACTAGGGAGAGCACGCGCTGTGGCGCATGCTCTCCGATCGCGAAGCCGAGCCGGGCGCCCCACGAGAACCCAAGGTAGTGGGCCCTGTCGATGCCGAGCGCGTCGAGGATCGCGGTGGCATCGGCTACGCGTGTAGGGAGCGCGTAGGCCGAGACCTCGTGAGGCTTGTCGCTGCGCCCCTGCCCTCGGTGGTCGGCGAAGATGAGACGGAAGTCGTCGCTGAGTGCCTTTGCGAGAGGGGAGGACTTCGCGTACTCGAGGGGATCCGAGAACCCCGGGTAGACGAGCACCGGCGTCCCCCTACCTCCGGCATCCTCGAAGAACGTGCGAACGCCGTCTATGGGGTTGGCGGCGTAGGGCATCGATCGCCTCACTCCCGGTCGCTGAGCCTACTAGTCGCCGGCCGTCCAGGTCGCGTCTCAAGGGCGCTCCCGTTCCTCGGCGCCCCCTCCGAACCTCGCAGGCGCGATAGGGTCGGGTGGTCCGAAGCCCAACGACCACCGGGAGCGCTGATGGAGTTCCGCGAGGTCGTTCGCAGGCGGTTCATGTGTCGATCGTTCGAGGACCGCGAGGTCCCGGAGGAGAAGGTCGAGGCGATCCTCGACGCGGCCCGGCGGTTCCCGTCGGCCGGTCACACTCAACCCCAGGAGTTCATCCTCGTCCGCGACCCAGGCGTCAAGGACGCCCTGGGCCGGGCCGCGCTGGGCCAGATGTTCCTGGCCCGGGCGCCCATCGTGATCGCGGTCGTGTCGGACGTCGATCGCTCGGCCGCCGTCTACGGGGAGCGCGGGGTGCGCTTCTACAGCATCCTCGACGGGGGTTTCGCCTCGATGCTC
>DASUTW010000084.1:0-3030 GCA_036374395.1 Actinomycetota bacterium | reverse complement strand
GTTCTGGGCCAAGTTCCAGATCTTCGCGGTGGCGATCGTGGCGGACCAGGCCTACCTGGCCGTGGCCGTGGTCGTGAACTCGGTGATCAGCCTGTACTACTACTTCTCGATCGTCAGGCAGATGTTCTTCGTGGAGGGCCTCGAGGAGCGGCCCTTCCGGGCCTCCGCCCTGGTGACGGGCGTGGTGGCCCTGGCCGCCGTGGCGATCGTGGTCGTGGGGATCTTCCCCGATCTCTTCGCCGGCTTCCCCGACCGGCTCACCGTCCCGTAACGGGCCCCGCGCAGGCCGGGGGAGTCCCTACAATCGTGCCAGGAGGTTCGGAGATGCTGGGGATCAACCACGTCAAGAGCTGGCTCCTGATCGGAGGCCTCGCCGGGCTGTTCGTCGCCCTGGGGGCGATGCTCGGGGGAGGCCGCGGGGCGACGATCGCGCTGGTGCTGGCCGTCGTCTTCAACGGGATCATGTACTGGTCGAGCGATAAGATCGCGATCGCCGCCACCAGGTCGAAGCCGGTGACGCGCGATCAGGCGCCGGAGCTCTACGCCATCGTCGAGGAGCTGGCGATGGGGGCGAAGGCCCCGATGCCCCGCATCTACGTGAGCGAGATGGCGCAGCCCAACGCGTTCGCGACCGGTCGGAGCCCCGAGCACGCGGCCGTGAGCGTGACCCGTGGCATCCTCCAGATCCTCGATCGCCGGGAGCTGCGCGGGGTGCTGGCCCACGAGCTCTCGCACGTCCTGAATCGGGACATCCTCGTCTCGTCCATCGCCGGGGCGATCGCCTCGGCGTTCACCTACCTTGCGTACCTCGTGTTCTTCCTCGGCGGGGACGACGACAGCCCTCTTTCCGGGATCGGCTTCCTCCTGCTGTGGCTCGTGGGGCCGCTTGCGGCGGGCCTGATCCAGATGGCGGTCTCGAGGTCGCGCGAGTACCAGGCCGACGAGTCGGGGGCGATGCTGTCGCAGGACCCCGAGGCCCTGGCCGGCGCCCTCCAGAAGCTGGAGCAGGCATCCCGCGTCGTCCCCGCCCGGGTGAACCCGGCGCACGCCCATGTGTTCATCGTGAACCCGCTGCGGGGGCGGCGCGGTGGAGGCATCGCCTCCCTGTTCTCGACCCACCCGCCCACCGAGGAGCGCGTCCGGCGTCTCGAGGAGCTCGGCTCGCGGATCTGATGTTGTACCTATCGCGCCCCGTCGGGCAGGATGCGGGGGAGAGGGGAGGAGGAGCACGAGCGTGACGACGAGGAGGCTCGCCATCCTCACGGGTCTGCTGGTGTCCGTGCAGGCCCTCATCCCCTTGTCGTTCGCCGGCGCCCAGGTCGATCCGTGCTCGCCCGTCGTGATCCCCGGCCTCTGCAACCCCGAGCCCTCGCCGAAGCCGGAGCCCAATCCGAAGCCCAAGCCGAAGCCCGACGACGATCGGCGAGACGATCGGCGGGGCGACGGGATCGGCCGCGGCGCCGGCGGAAGCGGTGGCGGAGGGGGCACCCGCGTCATCCCGCGTCGCGGCGGCGGGCAGCCGGGAAGCCCCGGGTTCGTCCTCGGCGGCCCCGAGAACACCGCCGATCTCATCGAGACCCTCACCCGACTCACGAGGTTCGGGGTCCCGCTGCGGAGGTCGGTCGCTTCGGTCGTGGGGCCCTTCCCCGTGGCGGGGCTTGCCTGGTGGGCCGACGACTGGCACGCCTGCCGGGACGGCTGCACGCGGCTCCACGAGGGCCTCGACATCTTCGCGGAGTCCGGGACGCCGCTCGTCGCCGCCGCGGACGGGGTCGTCACGCAGAAGGGCGAGGGGACGCTCTCGGGCCTCCACGTCGAGATCGAGGACGCGGAGGGGACCCAGTACTTCTACGCCCACCTCTCCGGCTGGGCCGACGGCCTGCTCATCGGCCAGCGGGTCCGTGTGGGACAGGTCCTCGGCTACGTGGGGAACACGGGGAACGCCGTGAACACGCCCCCCCACGTCCACTTCGAGTATCAGCCGAACGGGGTGCCGCAGCCCCCGAAGCCCGTGGTGGACCGCTGGCTCCGGATCGCGGAGGAGCGGGCCGCCGACCTCGTCCGCCAGTACGCGGGGGAGGAGCCGATCGAGCTGGCGAGCCTCGACACGTTCCGCCTCACCCGGCTCTTCGACCTGGCCGGGGGCGGGCTCGACCTGAGCCCGGGGAGCGCGAGGCTCCTCGTCCTGGCCGGGCTGCAGCCGGCGGCCTCGTCGCTCGAGGTCACGCGGCGGACGATCGACGAGATGGCCTGGGAGATCGACTGGGGCGAGCATGTCCGAGCTCGGCTCGACGAGCTGATCGGCGAGTACGAGGAGTACGCCGGCCTGGACGGCCTGGGGGGGCCGCCCTTCCTCACGGTCCTGAACGGGGAGCGTCTGGACGAGGCGAGCCTGGACGAGCAGGACCTCGACGAGCAGGACCTCGACGAGCACGACCTCGACGAGCGGGTCCAGCCTGCGGAGGTGGGGGACTAGCCTCGGTAGTTCCGGAACTGCAGCGGGATCCCGAAGTCGGCCTCCCGCAGGGCGCCGATCACCGCTTGGAGGTCGTCCTTCTTGGGGGCCGAGACCCGGAGCTGCTCCCCCTGGATCGCGGTCTGGACCTTCCTCAGCTTCAGGTCCTTGATGAACTTGACGATCTCGCGGGCCTTGTCCTGAGAGATGCCCCGGTTGATGTGGACGCTCTGCTTGTACGTCGCCTTCGCCCCGGGGAGCACGGGCCCCTCGGACAGCGCCTTCAGCGAGATCTTCCGCTTCACGCACTTGTCCTTGAAGACCTCCACCGCGGCCTTGAGGCGCTCCTCGGTGGAGCTGCGGACCTCGACCAGGTCCTCGTCCTGCTCGATCGAGGTGTCGGTCCCCTTGAAGTCGAAGCGCGTCGCCACCTCGCGGCGGGCCTGGTCCACGGCGTTGGTGACCTCGGCCGCGTCCACCTCGGAGACGACGTCGAACGAGCTCTTGTCGGCCATGGCCGCGAGTCTACGACAGAGGAGGCCGTGCGGGGTGGGCGCCGCCGGCGACGGTCGTCG
>DASUTW010000083.1:0-2178 GCA_036374395.1 Actinomycetota bacterium | reverse complement strand
CTGACGGCCCCGGTCCATCGCCTGGTCGTCGACCTCCACCGTCACGACCTCGCAGTCGGCCTTGGCGCAGACCTCGACGATGCCCGACCCCATGATCCCGGTGCCGATCACCGCCACCTTCTTGACGTCCTCAGGCTTCATCCGTCCTCCTTGGGTCAGGCCACAGCCTAGCCCCGCGCCGCGGGGCGTGCCATCAGGGCAGGTCCCGGGGGGGCGGGCCGTCGTACTCGACGTTCTCCCAGCCCGGGTCGCGGTAGGGGCGCTCCCGCGTCCGCTCCTCGTGAACGTGGGCCACGAGCCCGGGCGTGCGGCCGATCACGTAGAAGGCCTTCCCCAGGCCGGGGTCCAGGCCCAGCTCGAGCAGGAGCGCGGCCATCGCTCCGTCCACGTTCATCGCCAGGCGGCGGCCGAGGTGCCGCTCGGTGGCCGGCTCGATCTCCTGGGCGATCGCGCACCAGCGGCCCCGGAGGCCGAGGTCCTCGGCCACCTCGAACAGCCGACGGGCGCGGGGATCGGGGTCGTGGACCACGTGCCCGTAGCCGGGGATGCGCTCGCCCCGCTCGCGGATGGCCCGGACGATCCCGTCGGCGGCCTCCGAGGGATCGGCGCTCAGCTCCCCCGCCTCCCGCAGCATCGCCGCCCCCGCCTCGACCGCTC
This sequence comes from Actinomycetota bacterium, assembly GCA_036374395.1. GTDB lineage: Bacteria > Actinomycetota > UBA4738 > UBA4738 > CALAEC01 > DASUTW01. The sequence continues at coordinate 1,521 of DASUTW010000083.1, read as the reverse complement.
CCCCGTGGAAGTCCCCCATCCCGGCCACGCCCACGGAGACCGCGGCCTGGAGCGGGACGCCGGTCGAGGCGATGTACCGGGCGGCCGCCACCGAGGGCGCGACGATCGAGTGCTCGGCCGCCGAGACGAGCATGGCCTCCACCATCCGGCCCTCGTTCCCCTCGGGGAGCTCGCCGGAAAGCAGCAGGTAGGTGACGTCGCCGAACGAGCGCGTCCCGATCAGCTCGATCAGGTCGTAGCCCCGCACGAGGATCTCGTTCGGCGAAACCCGTCCGATCGCCGTGCGCCAGGGCTTCTCCGGGAGGCGCTCGTCGCTCATCGTCCGCCTGCGTCGCCGCTCGCGGCGATGAGGTCGGCGATCTCCGCCACCTGACGCGTCAGGTCGTAGTCCCGGGGCGTGTAGACGCGCGCCACGCCGAGCTCGGAGAGCTTCGCCGCGTCGTCGTCGGGGATGATCCCGCCCACGACCACCGGCACCCGCCCCGGGTCCACGCCCTCCTCGCGGAGACGCTCCAGCACCTTTGGCACGAGCAGGTTGTGCGCGCCGCTGAGCACCGACAGCCCGACGACGTGCACGTCCTCCTCGGCCGCGGCCCGGGCGATCTGCTCGGGGGTGAGCCGGATCCCCTGGTAGACCACCTCGAAGCCGGCGTCGCGCGCCCGGACGGCCACCTGTTCCGCCGCGTTGGAGTGGCCGTCCAGCCCCGGCTTGGCCACCAGCATCCGGAGGCGCGCGACGCCGGCTCGACGGGCCGCCTCCTCCACGCGGGCCCGCGCCTCCCGCAGGGACCCCGCGTCGGCTCCTACCCCGGAGGCCCCGCTCACCCCGGTGGGGGCCCGGAACTCGCCGAACACCTCGCGCAGGGCGGCCCCCCACTCCCCCGTCGTCACCCCGGCCCGGGCGGCCTCGATCGAGACCGGCACGAGGTTCTCGCCGCCCTCGGCGGCCGCGCGGAGCCCGTCGAGCGCCCGCGCGGCCGCCGCCCCGTCCCGCTCGGCCCGCCAGCGCTCCACGCTCTCGGCCTGCTCCGCCTCCAGCTCGGGGTTCACCTCGTGGAACGAGGCGAACCCCTCGCCCAGCCCCTCCACGAGCGGCGAGACCTCCGTCTCGGTGTAGCGGTTCACGCCCACCAGAGTCAGCTCCCCCTCCTCGATGGCCCGAAGGCGCTCGGCGTGCTTCGCCACGAGCCGCTCCTTCATATAGCCGAGCGCCTCGACCGACCCGCCCATGTCCAGCACGCGGCCCAGCTCCTCCCACGCGGCCGTGGCGATCTCGTCGGTCCGCTCGGCCACCACCTTCGATCCCTCGAAGAGGTCGGCGTGCTCGAGCAGGTCGGTCTCCTCGGCCAGGATCTGCTGGGCCCGGAGCGACCACTGCTGGTCCCACGCCCTCGGCAGGCCGAGGGCCTCGTTCCACGCCGGGAGCTGGACGGCCCGCGCCCGGGCGTCCTTGGACAGCGTCACCGAGAGCATCTCGAGCAGGATCCGGTGGACGTTGTTCTCGGGCTGGGCCGCCGTCAG
>DASUTW010000082.1:0-4376 GCA_036374395.1 Actinomycetota bacterium | reverse complement strand
CCCGCTGATCAATGCGTGGGGGGAGATCTTCCCCGACCTCCTCACGCCGCTGGAGGAAGCCTCACCCGAGCTCCGGGAGCACTTCCGCTACCCGGAGGACATCTTCCTGGTGCAGGCCAGGCAGTTCTCCAGCTACCACGTGACCAACCCCGGGCAGTTCTACTTCGGAGAGGACTTCTGGTCTCTGCCGATCGTGGCGCAGGGCGACCCGGGCATCGAAGGCGAGCAGACGAACGAGCCGGTCCAGCTCGAGCCCTACTACGTCCTCCTGCCGCTCCCCGGCGAGGAGGCTCAGGGGGAGCGGTTCATGCTCTTCATCCCGTTCACGCCCGCCGATCGCCCGAACATGGTGGCCTGGATGGCCGCGGTCTCCGACCCGGATCAGTACGGCCGCATGGTGTCCTTCGAGTTCCCCCTGGAACGGGCCGTCCCAGGACCTCAGAACGTCGCCGCGTTCATCTCCCAGGAGACCGAGATCGCCCGCGAGATCAGCCTCCTCGACCAGCTCGGGTCCAACGTGATCTACGGCGACCTCCTGGCCATCCCCGTGGGTCGATCGTTCCTCTACGTCCAGCCCCTCTACCTCGAGTCCGCGCAGGCGGGCTCCGCCATCCCCGAGCTTCAGCGAGTGGTGGTGGTCAACGGCGACACGGTGGTGATGGAGCCCACGCTGGAGGAGGCGCTGGCCAGGGCCTTCGCGCTCGAGCCGGAGGAGCCGGAGCAGCCACCGGAGCCGGGCGAGGAGCCGGAGGAGCCGGAGCAGCCCGTGCCGGGGGACGTGGCCCGGCTGCTGGCCGAGGCCCAGCGTCACTTCGAGCTGGCCCAGGCGGCGCTGGAGCGCGGGGACCTCGGCGAGTACCAGCGGCAGATCGGGCTGGCGGAGGAGGCGATCGCCGCGGCGGTCGAGGCCGCCGGCGCCGCGCCCTAGGCGTCGAGGATCTCCACGGCGTACGCGACGCCGTATCGCGATTCGGTCGTGACCCTCACAGGGTCCCCCGTGGTCTGATGCTCCGCGAGGTGCTCCAGGTTGAACCCGTAGTCCCGACCCTGATCGATGCGGATCCGGTGCGTCCCCTCGACGGTGAAGACCTCGATCTCGCCCCCGTCCCCCCGTGCGATCTCGGTGATCGCGCCGGTCAGCTCCCGAGGGACGGGCGCCTCCCCCCCGGCGGGGGACGAGGCGCACGCGGAGGCCACGAGGAGGGCCCCGAGCAGGAGGATGCGCATGCGAGCACTGTAGCGTGGAGGACTCGGTCGGGAGCGACACGGCCTCGGCCGTCCGAGCATGCGGCGAGCGCTCCAGCTCGATATACTTCGCGGCCCCGCCTGAGGAGCCTGCAGCCGAGAGGATCGTGGCGATGAGGGAGCGGTCTGCCGTCGCGAAACGTCACGCCGAGGGACCCGTGCCGGGGCTCGCCCGGATCCTCGTGATCGACGACGACCCCGGGATCACCGATCTGGTCGCTACCGCCCTCCGCTACGAGGGGTTCAGCGTGCAGGTGGCCGCCACGGGTCGCGAGGGCCTCCAGGCCACGACCTCGTTCCGCCCTCATCTCCTGGTTCTCGACGTGATGCTCCCCGACGGCGACGGGTTCGAGATCCAGCAGCGCCTGGCGGCCGAGGGGATGGACGTGCCGATCCTCTTCCTGACCGCCCGGGACACGACCGAGGAGAAGGTGCGGGGCCTGCTCGAGGGAGCCGACGACTACGTGACCAAGCCGTTCAGCCTGGAGGAGCTGGTGGCGAGGATCCACTCCGTGCTCCGCCGCAACGCCGACCAGGTCACCCGCAACCTGGTCGTGGCCGACCTCGAGATGGACGAGGACACGCACGAGGTCTGGCGAGGAGGCGAGCGGATCGAGCTCTCGCCCACGGAGTTCAACCTCCTCCGGTTCCTGATGCTCAACCCTCGCCGCGTGGTGTCGAAGTCCCAGATCCTGAGCCACGTCTGGCATTACGACTTCCAGGGCGACCCCAGCGTCGTGGAGACGTACGTGAGCTACCTGCGGAAGAAGATCGACCGGCGGGAGCCGAGGCTCCTGCACACCGTGCGGGGCGTCGGGTACACGCTGCGCCCCCCGGGAGCGTGATCGCGTGTCCCTCCGCAGTCGTGTGCTGATCGGGACGCTCTGCCTCGTGGCCGCGGCGCTGCTGCTGACCGACTTCGCCGTGTATCGGTTCCTCTCGTCGTTCCTCCACGGCCGGGTGGACGATCAGCTCGAGAGCGGGATGTGGGCGGCGCCTCGCATCCTCGAGCTCACGGGAGACCGATCCGGTCCATCGCCTCCCGTGCTCGAGCGGGGGAGGCCTGAGACCGTGTACCCGTCGGGCACGTACTTCGCTCACCTCGACGAGACCGGCAGGCTGATCCGGGACTTCATGATCACGCTGGAGTCGCGGCGAGAAGGGTCTCGTCCCGACCCGGACCCGGCCGCTCCCGCCCTCCCCGAGGGGCTGCCCGGCACGCAGGATACGGAGAGCGGGTCGCCCTCCAGCCGGTTCCTCGCCGAGTCGGAGGACGGCACGCCCTACCGTGTGCTCGCCGATGCCCTCACGGGAGGGGGGACGATCCTGGTGGCGATCCCGCTGACCGGCACCGAGGCGACCCTGCAGCGGCTCCTCCTGATCGAGGCCGTGGTCACCGCGGGGGTCCTCTTGGCGGTGGGGGTGCTCGGGCTTTTCGTCGTGCGGCGGGGGCTGCGGCCGCTCGACCGGATCGCGGATTCCGCGGGGGCGATCGCGGCCGGCGATCTCTCATCGCGGCTGGCGCCGGCGAACGATCGCACCGAGGTGGGGCGCCTGGGCCTGGCCCTCAACACCATGCTCGCCCAGATCGAGACCGCGTTCCGAGAGCGGGAGGAGTCCGAGGAGCGCCTGCGTCGATTCGTGGCGGACGCGTCGCACGAGCTGAGGACCCCGCTCACCTCCATCCAGGGCTACGCGGAGCTCTTCCGGCGGGGGGCCGCGGAGCGTCCGGAGGACCTGGCCAAGGCGATGCGACAGATCGAGAGCGAGAGCCGCCGCGTGAGCGAGCTCGTGGACGAGCTGCTGCTGCTCGCTCGGCTCGACCAGCGGGACACGGTGGAGAGCCCGATCCGGCTGACGCGCGTCGACCTCACGACGATCGTGGCAGAGGCGGTGGAGGCGGCCCGAGACCTCGACCCCGATCGACGCATCGGTCTCGTTGCCAGCGGACCCGTGATCGTGATGGGCGACGACGTCCGGCTGCGCCAGGTCCTCGACAACCTGCTGTCGAACGCGCGGCGGTACACGCCGACGGGCACGCACGTTCGGGTCCACGTCGGGGTCGAGGAGGGTCTCGCCGTCGCGGAGGTGGCCGACGACGGGCCCGGGATCGACGCGGAGCATGCGGAGCGGATCTTCGAGCGCTTCTACCGGGTGGACCGCTCGAGGTCGAGGCAGAACGGCGGGGTGGGGCTCGGGCTCTCGATCGTGGCCGCCGTCGCTGAGGCGCACGGGGGGCGAGCCACGTGCGAGCCGGTGATGCCGCACGGGGTGCGGTTCCGGATCGAGCTGCCGCTGGCCGAACGCCACGAGGACGGCGTCGTGGAGCCGCCACCCGACGAGGCGCGCTCCGCGCCTTCGCGCCGGTAGACGCCTTCAGCGGCCCTTGGTAGCATCGGGGTGCGCGGTGGAGCAGTCTGGTAGCTCGCTGGGCTCATAACCCAGAGGTCGCTGGTTCAAATCCAGCCCGCGCAACGAGGCGAAAGAGCAGGTCAGAAGGGGTGCCGAGCGATCGGCGCCCCTTTCGTGTGAGCGTTGTTTTGGGGCTCTCTGATACCCGTCTGATACCGGGAGCTAGGCGCTCTTCGCCCTCTCCAGCAGCTCGGCGAAGCGCGAGATGGCTTCCTCCTCGAGCGCCGGCACCGCGTGCTGGTAGATCGCCTGGGTGGTGGCGACGTGCTTGTGCCCCACGCGGCGGACACCCTCCTCCGGATGAACGATCCATCCCCGGGCTCCGAAGAGAGCCATGGCCTTACGCGGCTGACCTGATGGCCCGCGTACCTATCTACCGCTGTGGACTTCTAAGCCCAAGGCCCACCGCCGTCTCTTTGAGAATGCAGCGCTGGCCGCCATCGCAGCCAGAGTTGTCGACTCGGTGGAGAACCTCTGAAAGGAATGGCGAGGACGGACGAGGAGCGGATTGCCTACATTCTTAGGCGCCGACGCGGCGTCCTCTGGCATCCTTCGCGCGCCCGACCTTGGCCGGAGATCGTCAACGGAGCCGCGGGAGCTGCACACGCGGGGCCCCTTCGATTGGGTCGGGATACTTCTGCCCGAGAGAGCGGGACTGTCGACGCCAGGACCCACCTGTTTGCCCCCGCCGGGGATTCAACACCAGTCTTCGACATAGC
>DASUTW010000081.1:0-5059 GCA_036374395.1 Actinomycetota bacterium | reverse complement strand
GCGCATCCGACGCGGCTACCATCCCGAGCGCTCGGGCGAGATCCAGATCGTCCCTCGGCTCCCGGCGGTCGTCGCGTCGTGGCTCTCGCACGCGGGGCCCTGGGATCACGTCCAGCGCGTGCCGCTCTTCCTCTACGGCCCCGGGCACGTGCCGGCGGTCGGACGCGTGGACCGTCCGGTGACGCTGGCGGATCTCGCCCCGACGCTGGCGCGGATCCTCGGCACCGACTTCCAGGCTCCCGACGGCCGGCCCCTGCGCGAGGCGGTGGCCGTCGCGGATCCGCCTCGCCTGATCCTCACGATGATCTGGGACTCGGCGGGACGCAACGTCCTCGACGAGCACCCCGAGGCCTGGCCCACGCTGCGCGCCCTGATCCCGGGCGGGGCGTGGTTCGAGGAGGCGACGGTCGGGACGTCGCCCTCGACCACGCCGGCCGTGCACGCCACGATCGGGACCGGCGCTTTCCCGTCCCGGCACGGGCTCGTGGACCTCCACTTCCGCTGGGGCGGCAGGATGGCCCAGATCCTCGACGAGCGTCCCGCCTTCCTCTCGATGCCTACGCTCGCCGACCGGTACGCGGCGAGCACGGGACAGGCGGCGAAGGTGGGGCTGATCGCCTCGCTGGGGACGCTGGGGCTCATCGGCCACGGGGCCTCGATCGAGGGCGGGGGCCGGCACCTCGTGGCCATGCACAACGAGGGCGTGTGGGGGATCGGGGAGGCGTACGCGGAGGACTTCCGCTTCCCCGCGTACCTGCACGACGTGCGCGGCCTCACGGCGTCGATCCGGCGCCTCGATCTCGAGGACGACGCCGTCGACGGCCGCTGGCTGGGGGAGCCCGTCCTGACGCCGGGCGAGGACCTCTCCTTCTCGCCCGCCTGGGCCGAGCACCAGACCCGGATCCTGGAGGAGGTCGTCGAGCGCGAGGGCTTCGGCCGGGACGCGGTGCCGGACCTCCTCTTCACGAACTACAAGCAGGTCGACGCGGTGGGGCACCGGTGGGGGATGCACGGACCCCAGATGGAGGCCGTGGTCCGCTCCTCCGACACCGCGCTCAGGACCCTCATGGCCATCCTCGACCGCGAGGTGGGGGAGGGCGAGTGGGTGCTGGCGCTCACCGCCGACCACGGCTCGATCCCGGACCCGGCCGGGGCGCCGATCATCGACCTCCAGGAGCTGCGGCGCGACCTGGCGGAGGCCTTCGGAGCCGCGGTGGAGCAGGTGCGACCCACCCAGGTCTGGGTCGACGAGCGTGCGCTCGCCTCCCGAGGGGCCACGCTGGAGGACGTGGCGGAGCTGCTCGGAGGCTATCGGCGCTCCGACAACCACGAGCTGCCCCCGGGAGAGCCCGACACGCGGCTGTTCGCCGCGGCCTTCCCCTCGGAAGTCCTCCTGACCGCGTCCTGCGTCCCCAGCCAACGAGGGGCCTTCGGGTAGACTGTCGCGCCGAACGGTCCCAGGATCATCCGTGCTGAAATCTCGACTGCTGAGCATCGCGCTCGTCCTGGCCGCTGCCTGCTCCGGAGGCGCGGCCAGGACGCCGCCTGCGGACCCGTCGCCGACGGGACGATCAGGAGGCGCGCCCGAGGCGCGGGAGACACCGCGTCCTCCCAGCGGGCCCTTCGAGGAGGTCGCCTGCCGACTGCCGGAGCCGCACCTCCGCCGGATCTGGGCGGGGTACCATCCCGGGCGCTCCGGCCACCTCCAGATCGTCCCGAAGCCCCCCGACGTCGTCGGGGCGTGGCTGTCCCACTCCGGTCCCTGGAGGTTCGTCCAGCACGTGCCGCTCCTCTTCTACGGGCCGGGGCACGTCCCCGAGGGGGTTCGGGTGAGCCGGACGGCGACGCTCGCCGACGTGGCGCCGACGCAGGCGGCGCTCCTCGACTTCGACTTCGATGCGCCGGACGGAGAGCCGCTCGCCGAGGCGGTGGCCGGCACCGGGCGTCCTCCGAAGCTCATCGTGACGATGATCTGGGACTCGGCCGGCATGAACGTGCTGGAGGAGCATCCCGACGCCTGGCCCACCCTGCGCCGCCTGATCGAGCGGGGAACGTTCTTCGAGGAGACGTTCGTCGGGTCGTCACCCTCGGTGACGCCGGCCGTCCACGCCACGATCGGCACGGGGGCCTTCCCCCGGAACCACGGGATCGTGGACCTGCGCTTCCGCGTGGACGGCGTGCCCACGGCCGCCCGAGGCAAGGCCGCTGCGAACCTCTTGACCCCCTCCCTCTCCGACCTCTTCGACGTCGCCCACGACAACGAGCCGGTGGTGGGCCTGATCGGGTCGGAGGGGACCCTGGGCATGCTCGGCCACGGCGCATTCTGGGAGGGCGGGGACTCGGACGTTGCCGTGACCCGCACCCGGACCGAGTGGACCCTCGAGGGGCTGAACGCCGAGGCCTTCGCCTTCCCGGGGTACGCCGGCGGCTTCCCGGGGCTCGAGGAGGCGATCCGGAGGCTCGACCTCGAGGACGGGCGGGCCGACGGGCGATGGCTGGGGGAGCCGATGGACGAGGGCGTGGAGGGGGTCTCGGCCACGCCGGCGTTCGGCGACTATCAGCGGTCGATGGTCCGCGAGGTGATCGAGCGCGAAGGCTTCGGCCGAGACGAGATCCCCGACCTCCTCTACGTCAACTTCCGCGAGATCGACGCGGTGGGGCACCGGTGGGGGATGCACGGGCCCCAGATGGAGGCCGTGGTCCGTTCCACCGACGAGGCGCTGGGCGACCTCGTGCGGACCCTCGATCGAGAGGTGGGGGCGGGGGAGTGGGTCCTCACGATGACCGCGGACCACGGGGCGACCCCCGACCCCGAGCCACTGGAAGGGTTCGTCATCGGGCCCCAGGAGGTCCGGAAGGACATCGAGACGGAGTTCGGGCCCATCGTCGGGGACCTGCGCGTCACCCAGGTCTGGCTGGAGCTCGAGGAGATGGCCGAGCGAGGGGTCAGCCTGCAGGAGGTGGCCACCTTTGTGGCAGACTACCGGAGGTCCGAGAACGCCTCCGATCCCGCGTCGCTGAGCGCGGAGCAGGGAGAGGAGCGCGTGTTCGGGACGGTCTTCCCCAGCGCAGTCCTGGACGATCCTCCGTGCATCATCACGGCACGGAGCGGGTGACGAAGGAGTGCGATGAAAACGGAACGGGCGCGCGAGGGCGCCCCCGCCTCGGAGCGCTGGGGGTCTCTGGGGGGAGCGATGGCGTGGGCCGGCCGTGTTGCCGCCCACCCGGGGACGGCGCTGGCCGCGGTGGCCGCGATCGCCCTGCTGATGGCCTGGCAGTTCATCGTGGACGCGTCCCGCGCGGTCCCCGCGCTCGACACGGCCTGGTACCAGTGGCGGGCCGAGTACATCCAGGCGAACGACCCGGGGTCCCTGATCGAGATCGAGGGGGCCGACGGGTCGCTGGCCGGAGGCTATCGAGTGGCCCAGCCGGTGCTGGCCGCCCTGCTCAGGATCGTGGGCGGGGTGGGGGCCGAGGTCCCCACCGTCGTCCTCTCCGTGTTCTTCCGCGTGGCCGCCGCCGCGGCGCTGGCCGCCTTCGCCTGGCGGCACCGCCGCAGCCGGCTCCTCTACTACCTCACGCTGGCCGTCGTGCCGGCTCTCTTCCTGCTGCAGCGGTTCTTCGGGTTCCTGGACAACTTCTTCGCGCTGGCGCTGACGGGCGCCGCCCTCCTCCTGTTGGAGCGGATGCGGACGAGCTGGGTGGCGCGGCTCGCGGTCATCGCGATGCTGTTCCTGACCGGCCTCACTCACCCCACGACGCTCGCGCTGTTCCTGCTGGCGCTGGGCGCGGTGGCCGGCTACCACTTCCTGCGGGAGGGGTTCTCGATCCGGGCGGCTCTCCGCTCCGACGTGGCCCCGATGCTGTGGGCCGGGGCCGTGTCGGTCGTGCTGATGTTCGCGGCCTGGCTCGGCGGGATGTGGGGTCCGAGCGCCGGCCTCAACGAGGCCGCGGTGCCCCCGCCGCAGCCGGTCTCGTACTTCGTGGACCGGTCGATCAACGTCTTCAAGGGGATGCAGCCCGTCACGCTCGTGCCGCTGTTCCTGATCGGGTTCGTGGCCCTGGCGGTGGACGCCTGGCGGAGGCGGGAGCGGCTCGCGGAGATCACCGTGGCCTGGGACCTCCCGCTGCTCGGGATGCTGGGCTTCCTGATCGGGGCCGCCTACCCCTACTTCCGGTTCTTCAACGCCACGCTGGCCCCCCTGCTCACGATCGCGGTGGGCTTCGCGGTGATCATCGGCGCCGCCGCCCGTCTGCGCGACCGTCGCCTCTCCCTCGTCGCATCGGTGGTGGCCGCGGCGGCCACCGTGGGGATCCTCGCCACCTGGTGGGTCGGGGGTATCTCGTCGTGGAACGACGGGAGCACCTGGCTGAAGCCCGACGTGCGGACGAGCCTGGCCGCCATCTCCGGCTACCTCGAGGCCGAGCCCGAGGGGCGGAAGGCCGTCGTGGTGGTGGACGCGCAGCCCGACGGCGTCGTGCCCTACGGCCGGTACAAGGAGTTCGCCAATGCGCTCTACGCGGGGGTGGAGGGGGGTCGCATCGACGACACCGCGCCGTTCTTCGGGCGGATCGAGGACTTGGAGGCGGGGACGGCCACGTCGATCGGCGACGAGCAGTACGACACGATGGCGTCCGACAGCGCGGCCGAGGCCCTGCCCCTCTTGGAGGACGAGGCGGTGGTCCTCATGCCGCTCGTCTTCAACGAGCCTTCGGACAACGGCGCGTTCCTCGAGGGGTGCGCAGAGTGCCGGGAGCTAGGCGACAGCGAGGTCTACGCGATCCCCGAGCTCTCGACGGCGGCGGTCTCCGAGGAGGCCGTGGCGGCGGGGGCGGAGGCGGCCGACCAGGCGAGGGCGTTCGCCGAGAGCCCGCCGGGGCCCTTCGAGGGCCTCGGGTCGAGCGTGCTGTCGCTGCTGGGGTTGCTACTCATCCTGGCCGTCCCCGGGTGGCTGCTGCTGCGCGGGATCCCGGGTCGGGACCCGATCGAGGCGATCGCGCTCGTCCCGATGCTGTCGGTGACGCTGGTCACGACGGTCGGCGTCGTGGCGCTGGGGAT
>DASUTW010000080.1:0-3112 GCA_036374395.1 Actinomycetota bacterium | reverse complement strand
TACACCGAGGACGAGCTCGTGAGCGGGAACTGCCCGATCCACGGCCGCCCCGTCGAGGCCATGTCCGAGGAGAACTACTTCTTCCGTCTCTCCGCCTACGCCGACCGCCTCCTCGAGCACTACGAGCGCCATCCCGAGGCGGTGGAGCCCGAGACGCGGCGCAACGAGGTGCTCTCCACGATCCGCCAGGGCCTCCGCGACTTCTCGATCTCGCGCACCTCGTTCGCCTGGGGCGTGCCCCTCCCCTGGGACCCGAGCCACGTCTGCTACGTGTGGTTCGATGCGCTGACGAACTACATCACGGCGGCCGGCTTCGCCGACGATCCCGAGCGCTTCGAGCGGATGTGGCCGGCGGACGTCCACTTCATCGGGAAGGACATCCTCCGGTTCCACGCGATCTACTGGCCGGCGATGCTGATGGCGGCGGGCGTCGAGCCCCCGAAGCAGGTCTGGGCCCACGGCTTCCTCCTCGTGGGCGGGGAGAAGATGTCGAAGACGAAGCTCACCGGCATCCACCCCTTCGAGCTCGTGGACCACTTCGGCGTGGACGCCTACCGCTGGTACTTCCTGCGCGAGGTGGCCTTCGGCCAGGACGGCTCGTTCTCGTGGGAGTCGATGGTGGCGCGGACGAACGCCGACCTCGCCAACGGCCTGGGCAACCTCGCCAGCCGCGTGCTGGCCATGATCGTCAGCTCGTTCGAGGGAGGCGTCCCCGAGCCCGCGTCCGAGGGGCTCGACGGGGGGCTGCCGGACACGATCGATGAGGTGGTCGCTCGCTACGACCGCCTCGTGAACGACATGGAGCTGACCGCGGCCCTGGGCGCGGTCTGGGAGATCGTGGGACGGGCCAACGAGTACCTGGTCGAGGTCGAGCCCTGGAAGCTGGCGAAGGACCCCGACCGCCGCGACCAGACCGCGACGATCCTCTACACGGCCGCCGAGACGCTGCGGATCCTCGCGGTGCTGATCTCGCCGGTCATGCCGAGCGCCGCCGGGCGTCTGTGGGCCCAGCTCGGGATCACCGAGCCGCTCGAGGAGCAGCGACTCCCCGAGGCGGCCCGCTGGGGCGGCCTCGTCCCAGGCACCCGCGTGACGAAGGGGGAGGCCCTCTTCCCCCGCCTCGAGGGATGAGCCGTGATCGACACCCACTGCCACCTGTTCCTGATGGAGGGGGAGCCGAAGGAGCTGGTGCGTGAGGCCGAGGAGGCCGGCGTGGGGACGCTCGTCTGCGTGGGCGTGGATCGCGAGTCGTCGCACCGGTCCCGTGAGCTCGCCGACTCGATCCGCGGGGTCTTTGCCACCGCGGGGGTTCACCCGCACGACGCGAAGGACTTCGACGACGCCACCGGCGTCGAGATCGAGGAGCTCCTGAGCGATCCCCGCGTCGTGGCCGTGGGCGAGACGGGCCTCGACCACTACCGGATGCTCTCGCCGGCGGAGGACCAGGATCGCGTCTTCCGGGCCCACTGCTCGCTGGCCCGGGAGCACGACAAGCCTGTGGTCGTGCACTCGCGGGACGCGTGGCCCGACGTCCTGCGGATCCTGGAGGAGGAGCGGCTCGAGCGCGTGATTCTCCACTGCTTCTCTGGCGGCGAGGAGGAGGCGAGGGAGGCGGCGAGACGCGGCTACCACTGCTCGTTCGCCGGCCCGATCACCTATCCCAAGAACGAGCGCCTGCGGGCGGCGGCCGCCGTCGTGCCCGAGGAGCTCCTCCTCGTGGAGACCGACAGCCCCTATCTGCCGCCGCAGCCGCTCCGGGGGCGCCCCAACGCGCCCGGCAACCTGCGCCTGACACTCCAGGCCGTGGCCGAAGTCAGAGGTCAGGGGCTCGAGGAGCTCGAGGAGATCACCGACCGCAACGCCCGCGCGGCCTTCGCCCTCCCCGGGTAGCGCGCATCCGGGTAACTGGCAACGGCCGGGGTCCTTTGCTAGCCTCGGTCGCGGTTTGCCTGAGGGAGGAGCATCACGGAGCGCGCGGCTCCCTTCCCCACCGCGCGCCGCGAACCGTTGGGCGAGCAGGCGCACCGCGCGCGTACGTCGGCGTGCTCCCCGTCCCAGGGGATTCGGGCGCCTGCTCCTCGTCGTGGCCCTCGTGGCCGGTGGCCTGGCCTACGTCCAGCTCGAGAAGAAGGTGACGCTCGTGGTGGACGGAGCGGAGCGCCGCGTCAGCACCTTCGCCTCGTCGGTGGGCGATCTTCTCGAGGGCACGGGCATCGAGATCGGGGAGCACGACGAGGTCTCCCCGCCCCTCGATGCGCCGGTGGCCGACGACATGAGGGTGGAGGTCCTCCTGGCCAAGGAGATCACCCTCGTGCTCAATGGGAAGCCGCGGACCCTCTACGTGACCGGTCGAACCGTCGAGGACGTGCTGTCCCACGTGAACCTCCGCTCGGCGAACAAGGCCTACGTCCGGCCGTCGCGTGGCGCCGCGATCTCGGACGGCGATCGCATCGTGCTGCGCGAGGCCGTGGAGGTGCGTGTCAAGGTGGACGGCGCCGATCGTCAGGTCATCACGAACGCCCCGGACGTCGGCCATCTGCTCGTCAGCCTGGGCGTGATCCTCCGGAAGAACGACGAGGTGGCGCCGGGCCTCGACCGGCGCCTCACGAACGGCTTGACGATCCGGGTGACGCGGGTGACGTTCGAGCAGGCGACCGTCCGCGAGCAGATCCCGTTCGGGACCGAGGACCGCTACTCCGACGAGTTCCTGAAGGGCGTGACCCACGTGGAGCGCGAGGGAGCGCCGGGGATCCGGGAGAAGGTGTTCCGGGTCCGCTTGGAGGACGGGAAGGAGGCTGCTCGCACGCTCGTCTCCGAGCGGGTCGTGGAGCAGCCCGTCTCCCGGATCGTGATCCACGGGACCCGCGACCCCAACGTGCAGACGGGGCTCGCCTCGTGGTACCACCGTTCGGGGATGGTGGCCGCGCACCGGACGCTCCCGTTCGGGACGCGGGTGAAGGTGACCAATCTCGGCAACGGGAGAAGCGTCTGGGTGACGATCGATGACCGAGGACCGTACATCGACGGACGGATCATCGACCTCTCCGACGACGCCTTCCTCCAGCTCGCCCCCCTCGGCGCGGGGACGATCAACGTCCGGATCACCTGGTAG
>DASUTW010000079.1:0-12511 GCA_036374395.1 Actinomycetota bacterium | reverse complement strand
AAGCTCGGCTTCACGTCCCGCACGCAGGTCGCCCGGTGGGTGATCGAGCAGGACCTGCTCTCGGACGAGACGGCCGCTCCGGACGAGCAGCCCTCCAGCGAGGCCTCGGCCTCCCCAAGATAGGTATCGCCGGCTCCCAACATCTGCATCCCTCCCGGTGTGCCCCCGCCGGCGCGTCCCTAGGTTCGACCGTGCGTGCAGGGCGCACGCGGAAGAACCGAAGGGAGGCACGAGATGACTCGATCCTTCACCCGGTGGCTGGCCGTGCTCGGGCTCAGCCTGGCGCTCTTGGCCGGCGCGGGGAGCGCCGTGGCGCGCCCCCTGATGGACGCGACGGAGTGCAGGCTCCCGGGACAGCTGCTGAGGCTCGAGACCGAGCTGGGCGAGAGCTGCCGTGGGGCCGTGACCACGTACCGCGGTGAGCTCCGGGAGGCGGAGATGCCTCCGACCTCGTCCGGCTCGTCCGCGTGGATCGTCTGGACCGGGGCCAGCGCGCTGCTGCTGCTCGCCGGCTCGGGTCTGGGCGTGGCGCTCTTCCGGATCCGGGCTCGCGCCGCCTCGAGCGAGGGGCTCGACGACGGCCTCGACCGTCTGGCGCTCGGACGATGAACGAGCCGACTCGTCCGCGACGGGGCTCCCTCGGGAGTTGAGTGGCGGTGGACCAGCCTTCGAGCATCGGACCTCGTCGGCCGAGGGGGGCGCCCACACCCTTCGGCCGGAGGTCCCTCGACATGGGGGCCGTGTGACCCCTGTCCGGGCGACGGGCGCCGGGCATGCTGTGATCGAGGACGTACGGGAAGGAGGGATGCAGATGCGTCCGCTCGACTGGCTGGCGGGGATCCTTCTCGTCATCGGCGGGCTCAACTGGGGCCTCGTGGCCATCGCCGAGTTCGACCTCGTTGCTTGGATCGTGGGACTCGAGTTCGGCGCGGTGAACGTGGCTTCGCGCCTCATCTACGGCGTCGTGGCGCTTGCCGCGGTGTACTTCGCGGTGCGTCTCCCCATGATCCTCACGGGGAGGCAGACGATCGCCACGCGGCACGAGCTCCGGCCGGCGGCTTAGGGGGACGTGGGGCGCCCGCGCGGGGGATGTATCCCCCGCGCGGGCGCTTCCAACCTTGCCCGCTTCCCTCAGCCGGAGCGAGGGAGCGGGATCACCGGGCACACGAACTGCTTCACCACGCCGATCGATTCGGCGTGAGGCCCGGCCAGCGCGGCCTCGACCTCCGCGGTCGTGTCCAGGTCCCCGCTGCCGTTCGTGTCGGCCCCCGCCACCGCGTCCTCGTAGGAGCTGAACTCCACCCCGATCACGCGCCAGCGCCCGCCGTTGTACTCGCGGTCGCCGGGAGCGGCGGTCGCCACGTTCGTCTGGACCCCGAAGAACTCGTAGATCGTGTCGAAGCTGTGGTCCGGGGCCCCGGTCTGCGACAGGTCCGTGGGCGTCCCTACCGTTCGATAGAGCTGGCCGTCCACGTAGAACGCGGGGCCGGTCACTCCCGCCCTCGCCACCCCGGCCGGCGCCAGGAGCACGGTGAGCGCCGCCCCGAGGAGCAGCAGTCTCTTCGCCATGGGTTCCTCCTTCGTTCGCCGCGTCCCACCCCGGGACGCGTCCCGGAGGCCACTCTGGCGCCCGGCCCCTTTCCAAACGCTTACGCCTGGTCGAGCCGACCCTTGACCCGTTCGGGCGGGCGGCCGATGCTGGAACCCGCCACGGGCGAGGAGCGTCTCATCGATCGTGAGGGCTCGACGGGCTTCCATCGCGTTCGTCCTCCTCCTCGTCCTGGGGGCTTGCGGCGACGAGGCCTCGCGGCCGCGGCAGGGCCCGAGCCCCTCCCCGACCGTGGGCGTGGAGGCCGAGGGCAGCTGGCAGCTCAAGTCGGGAACGCTGCGAGGCGATCCCGTGCCGATCGTCCCGGATCACCGCATCATGCTGACGATCGAGGGCCGGGAGTTCGGCGGGAGGGCCGCCTGCAACCTCTACGGCGGCACGATCAGGATCGAGGGCGATGCGGTCGCGCTCACGGAGATCGCACAGACCGAGATGGGCTGCCCGCCGCCCATCATGGCTTCCGAGAAGGCGTACATGGCCGCCCTGCCGCTGGTGGACACCGTCCGGAGGGAGGGATCGATCCTGACCCTGTCCGGGCCCGAGACGATCCTGCGGTTCGTCGAGCTTCCGGACGTGGACGATGACCTCTTCGGCACGCTGTGGGTCCTCGATGCCTTGATCGAGGGCGACATCGTCACCTCCGTCGGCGGCGAGCGGGCGACCCTGCGGCTGGACTCGGGCCGTCTCGAGGGCACGACCGGCTGCCGCCGGCTCACCGGGAGGTACGTCGAGCGGGGCGATGTGATCTTCGCCACCGCCCTGTCGGCGCACGGGCGATGCCCCGCCGATCTGTCGGATCAAGACGGGTATGTGGTCGGGGTGCTGGGCGACGGGTTCACGGCGACGGTCGAGGGTGATCGGCTCACCCTGACCTCGATGGGAGGGATCGGCCTCATCTACCGCGCGGCCTCGGCGGGTGAGGAGTGATGGTGCGGAGGGCGGGGGCTGCGGTCCTCCTGGGGATCCTCGTGGCGATCCCCGTTGCCGCGGTGGGGTGGACCTGGTTGGCCACCCCCGACCACGTTGCGGAGGTCAGAGCCCTCGAGGATCGCGCCATCGCCTACATGGAGAGATTCCGGGCCCCCGAGCTGGAGTTCCGAGGGACCTACGACCGCGTCCCCGAGAGCGACGTCCGGCTGGTCACAGCGCTCAGGCGCCTCCCCGGTGGCGAGCTCCTGGCCTTCGCGATGTGGGGGGATTCCGGGCCTCCCTGGGAGCCGGGGTACGGCGTCTGGGTCAGGGCGCGCTACCGTTCCTCGCTCTCCGAGCGGGAGACGTGCCACCTCCTTGCGAGCACCGCGGGCGTGCCTCGGTCCGAATGCGTGGCCGGCGAGGGGGACCCGCTCGTCCCGGATGAGCGCCCGTACACGCTGTCGCTCCGTGGCGAGGGGCTCGAAGGGTCCGCGGAGGTGTACCGGCGGAGGCTACGGGACGCGAACGGCGACCTGGAGCCCGAGTTCTCGGTCGTCGCCGACATCGTGATGAGGGCATGCGGCACAGAGCGGTTCCCGGGCATCGGCTCCTGCCCGTAGCCCCGGCGGACCCGAGCGGTCCAGAGATGACGAGAGGGCCTCCCCGGAGGGAGGCCCTCTCGACTAGCCGAGGACGATACTCAGCCGAGCCTCCAGTTGAGGATCTTGTTCCTGACCCCGGGACCGATCCCCGCCAGCAGCCGCTTGTTCAGCGTCCGCTTGTTGAACTTCGCGGCGGAGCTGATCCCTCCCGCGTTCGTCGGGTTCATCTCAGCGAAGAAGAGCAGGTACCGGACGCTCTTCTTCGGCACCCGCACTCGCATCCGAACGGTCAAGCAGTCGGCGGGCGCTCCGGCGCCGGGGTTGTTCACGACCTCCGCGGTCTTGGACCTCGCCCTCTTCCCCCACAGCACGTGTGTCACCACGGGGTCGCCTGGGTCGGTGGCGCTGTCGCTGGTGACCACCCACCGGGAGGCGTTGAGGAGGTTCGCCGACCCGTTGCTGGTCCTCCGGATGTCGGTCAACCCGTCGGATCCGAGGTTCGTGTCCAGGTAGACGTCGCGGGTCCGCGGCGAGTTGCTCGTGTTGCGCAGGGCGATCAAGGAACGCATCGTGGGGCTCTTCGGGAGCGCCCGATCCCAGCGCTTGACTTTCAGGCCCCCCGTGAGCTTCGGACCCACCACGATCTGTTCGCCCGTCTTGCTGCCGATGCTGTTCCCGTCGAAGAAGGTGGCGGCGTCGTCCACGACGCCGTTGGCGGGACCCACCATGAAGAGAAGGCCTCCATCGAAGGCATCAGAGCTGCCCTCGGTCCCTAGCTCTCCATCGTCCGCCGGCGTGTAGCCGGGGGAATCCGACTCGCACGCGCTGGTATTGTTGTAGACGTCCCAGCGCGACAGCTTCCCGCCCACGAGGAGGGTGTCATCGTTGCCCTCCAGGTACACCGGTACCGCTTGGGCCGCCTGGCCCAGCACCATCAACGCGGCCGCGGCCCCCACGATCGTGGCAACCCTGCGGCTTCGGGTGAGTGCGTGCATGCTTCGTCTCTCCTTCCGAGCAGCGAACAGCTCCTCGACGGATCCGATGAACAAACCGTCCCGCGGCTTGGCACCTCCCTTCCCGTCGGCTCGGGGCCGGTACGGCCGATCGCGACCGAGGGGGGCGGGCCACCCTCGTGAGAGACCATAGAGGAGATCTGTCCCGATGTGTGGATTGGATCCACGTTGAGCGGGGACTGCGTTCGCCGCGGGGAGTGGAGGACCGCTTGGATCCTGGGCGGTGGCCGCCGCGCCGCGTACTCTGAAGCGGACCAACCTCATGGGCGAACAGACCTTCATCGTCGATGCGCGCTTCCGTGGACCGCCCGCGTCCGGGAACGGCGGCTACGTCAGCGGGCTCATCGCCGGGCTGCTCGGCGACGCCGCCCGGGTGACCCTCCGACGGCCGACGCCACTCTGCCGGCCCCTTCATGTGCGACCCGCCCAGGAGGGAGTCGAGCTCGTCCACGACGGGGAACTGGTGGCCGACGGCCTCCCTACGCGGCTGGGGGTCGACGTCCCCGATCCCGTCGATCGGCGCACGGCCCAGGACGCCAGCCGCGGCTACGCGGGGTTCGATCGTCACGTCTTCCCGAGCTGCTTCGTCTGCGGCCCCGAGCGCGAGGAAGGGGACGGGCTGCGGATCTTCCCCGGCCCCGTCCCCGGCCGCGACCTCGTCGCGGCGCCGTGGGTCCCGGGGGGCCGGAGCTCGCCAACGGAGGAGGGACGATCCGGCCGGAGTTCGTGTGGGCGGCCCTGGACTGTCCCGGGGCGTTCGCGACCGGGTTCCCGGGCGCGCCGATGGTGGTCGGGCGGCTGGCCGCGAGGGTCGTCCGTTCCGCTCGCGTCGGCGAGCGGTGCGTCGTGATGGGATGGTCCGAGGGCTCGGAAGGCCGGAAGCGCTTCGCCGGTACCGCCGTGCTCGGCGAGGACGGCGAGCCCCTAGCGACGGCGATGGCCACCTGGATCGAGCTCCAACCGGAGGCTCGTTTCAGCTGAGCCGCGTCGGCTCGTCCAGCCTGAGCCTCTCGAAGACCCTCCTAGTGGCCCCCCACTCGCTGATCAGGGGACGCCCGTGACGCGAAGGAGCCGCCACGTTCCCGGGACCCCCTTCAGGCTGTGCTCGCCTCGGTCTTCGAAGTCGATCCCCGACCCCACCACGAGGTCACGCACCGTCCCCGAGACGAGGACGTCGCCCGCGCCTGCCTCCCCCATCACCCGGGCCGCGAGGTGGACCGCGAGTCCCCCGACGTCGCCGTCCCGACGCTCGATCTCGCCCGTGTGCAGGCCCGCCCTGATCTCGAGTCCCAGGGAGCGAACGGCTTCCCCGGCTCGCACGGCGCACTGGACGGCTCGCGCGGGCCCGTCGAAGGTCACGAGGAAGCCGTCGCCGGTGGTCGTGACCTCCTGGCCTCGGTAGGCCGCGATGATCCGCCGGACGACCGTGTCGTGATCGTCCCGCAGGTCGAGCCATCGGGCGTCCCCGAGCTCCGCGGCCAGGTCGGTCGAGCCCACGATGTCGGTGAACAGGACCGTGGCCAGCTCCCGCTCGGCGGGCGGACCCTCCCGAACCCCGGTGAGGAACGCGTGGATCTCGTCGAGGACCGCCTCGCTGTCTCCGACGTGGAACGGGTAGCAGTCCGCGCCCGGCAGCTCCACGAGCCGGGCCTCCGGGATGTGCTCGGCCAGGTACCTCCCGAAGGCGAGCCGATAGTGGCGATTCTCCGTCCGGTGCACCACGAGGGTGGGGGCCGAGATGGTGGGGAGGACCGCCCGTACGTCGAGCGAGGACACCCAGCGGTACGTGGCAGTCGCGGCTCCCGGGGGCATCGACAGCCGCTGGTACCTGACGAACCAGTCCCGGATGCGGGGGTCGTCGGCGACGCTCGGCGCGGTGAGCAGGAGCATGTCCGCGTTCTGCCCCCAGGTCTGTTCGTAGATGGCCATGAGGTGCTCGAAGGCGCTCTCGGGCATCCCGATGGGGTAGTCGGGGGCGCGGGACCAGCGGGCGAAGGTGTTCACGAGCGCGAGCGCGATGACGCGGTCGGGGACCGTCGCGGCGAGCAGCATGGCCATCGGCCCACCCTCTGCGTCGCCGATGACCGCCGCCTGCTCGGACCCGGCGGCGTCCATGGCCACGACCGCGTCGTCCATCCACTCCTCCAGCGTGGGGATGTTCGCGAGGGGGACCGGGTCGGAGACCCCGGAGCCGCGCTTGTCGAAACAGATCACGCGCCCGGCCCGGCTCAGCCGCTGGAAGTAGCGGGCGAGCGTGGGCTCGTCCCACATCGCGTCGAGGTTCTGGCTCCAGCTCGGGACGAAGAGGATGTCCCGTGGCCCGTCGCCGAAGACCTGGTAGGCGACGTAGCCTCCACTCGACTTCGCGTACCTCGTCTCCGGACGCATCCCGGTCCCTTCCCAGCGTCCCCATGCTGACACGAGCCGCGTGGCCGCTACCAACAGGATCAGCGTCACCGCCGATGACGCTCTGAGATTCGGGAGGTCGTCGATCGTGATCGACTGGAGCGGTGGGCCCGAGGGGACGGCCACCACCAGCTCGTCGCGCACCACCGTGTCCGCGAAGCGGGCATCCGCTTTGTCCTTCGTGTAGTAGCGGGTGTTGGTCTGCTTCTTCGTGTAGAGGGGCTTCTTCGCCTTCCGCTTGGCGAGGGATCCGGACCCGCCCACGGAGACCGCAGCCATGACGATCACCGCGACGAGAGCCATGGCGAGAACGGAGAGAGACGGAGCAGCTGACGGCTGCGACTCATGGCGCGCTCCTTTCCGACGAAGCCGTCGGGGCGAGCGGATTCGAACCGCCGGCCTCGTGCTCCCAAGGCATGCGCGCTGCCAGCCGTGCCACGCTTCGCCTCCCAATCCACGGCTGAGGGTGCCTGGTGAGGGGCCTCAGAGCTGTCCGATGCGTCGACCGCAGAGACCGCCGATCGGCAGGCAATCCGTCCCGGGCGGTGGACCAGTAGTTCTCCCGACGACACGAGGAGGTGGTTCGTGATGCGAAGCGGGTTCAGCAGGGTAGGTGTCGTCCTCGCCCTGCTCATCGGGGTACTCGTCACCCCGGGAGCGCAGTCGGTGAGCGCGCACCGAACCCAGCTGGCGGTCGAGGTGCTGTCGGGTCAGGTCGCACTCTTCCCGGACGGTCGGTCGGTTCTGGTCCATCTGAAGACGCAGTGTGATCCGAAATGGACCATCGTGGACGCCCGGGTTCGCGTGGAGCAGGGGGAGGCCTGGGGGGAGAGATCGTTCACGCCGCGCTGCCAGCGTCTCAGCTATGGCCTCCAGGTGACCGTGCCGACGATCGTGGGGACGTTTCGGACGGGCCCCGCCCAGTCGAGCGCGGTACTCGTCGTGCAGCAGGGAAAGGCGAAGGAGGCCCGGGCTTCCGCCACCCTCGACCTCAGGCCGCGCGTCTCGATCCAACTCGGCGGGACGGCCGCGCTGGAGGACGGCGGCGGGGCCGTGCGCATCGACGTGACGGTGACGTGCCCCGAGGTCAGCACAGGGCTGGGAGGACAGGTCAGGGTCTACGACGGGCAGGTCGCCGGCACGGGAACCTTCGGGGCCACTCCGTGCGACACGACCCCCCATACCGTGAGCGTCAGGGTGGAGACAACCGAGGGAACGTTCCGGGTGGGGAGCGCCGAGGCGTTCGCCTTCGTGGGCATCGAGGAACGGGGCGACATCTTCCAGGACGCCGATCTCCGAACCGTCGAGGTGATCTGATGCATTGACCCCGAGCTAAGTCGCTGCCACCGACCTCGACTCGAACTCGGGCGCGGGGTCAGCGTTGGGGGTCGGTCGCGGAGTCGGGGTCGGGGGCGCGACCGGATCCGACCCGACCGGCTAGCCAGAGTCGAGGCGAGCCGATCCGGACTCGCTGCCGGTCGTTGGTTGGATCGCCGAGCCCCCTACCCTGATCGCGGTTGATCGGATAGGGGATGAGGTTTCCCGAGTGAAGCCTCCCTCCGCGCTTCCGCTCGCCCGCGTCGGCAAGCGGATCCTCTTCTCCGCCGACAACGGATCCTCGGGGTTCGAACTCTGGCGGACGAAGGGCACCCGTAAGGGCACCCGGCGGGTGAAGGACATCAACCCGGCGCCGCCGACTCCTTTCCCGCCGAGTTCACGCCTCTGAAGAAGCGGGTGGTATTCACGGAGACGAACGCCTCGATGGGTCGCGAGCTGTGGCGGACGAACGGGACCCGCAAGGGCACCCGCCGCGTGAAGGACATCAATCCGGGAGTGGGTGACGCCCACCCGGGCTTCTACGAGCGCCTTGGCGACTACCTCTACTTCGGCGCCGACGACGGACCACCAACCGGAAGCTCTATCGCACGACCGGGAGGCCGGCCGGGACCACCTTCGTCAAGAACATCTTCCCGGGCGGTGACGGCGATCCCCTCTTAGCCCCCCGATCCGGACTCCCGTCTCGGTCCCCGATCCCGACCCGCCTCCGCGGCGCCGGTCGGCTCCGGCTCGTCGGTCGGCTCCGACCCCGGCTCGGCGATTGGCCCGTGGATCGCCTGAGTGGCCTCCGGCAGGGTCAGAACCGTACTACTCAAGGCGCAGCTCTGCCTTCATGCCGGCCTCGTAGTGTCCAGTGATGAAACAGCCCATCTCCCACGTACCGGCCGCGTTGGCCGGGACGGACAGCCGAAGGGTTACGGAGGCGCCCGGTTCTACCTCGACGCTGAGGCCGCCCGGCCCCCCTGCGGCGTCTTCTTCGGGCCCCAGTAGCCGGTACCCTGTGCCGCTCAGGACCTGCGGCTCCATCATCGCCAACAGGTCCTCCTCGTACCCCCCGCCTGGGAGGAGGGTTTGGCCAACCCTCAGCTCGTGCACGATGCGCCCATCGTTTTGCAGCGTAACGACGCCCGAGCTATCGGTCGGTAAAGCGGCGGTCGGTCGCGGGTAGCCTGCGGGCTGAGAAGGGCCCTCGACGGTGAAGCTGAATTCGTCCATCAGAAGCACCAGCGGCTGTGCCGCCGGCGATTCCGTCTGCTGAGGCTCTTCAGTCGAGCTTGCCGTCGGGGTGGGACCGGCAGAGTCGCAGCTTGTGACCAGCCCGGCCAACAACGCCACCACCCCGATCAGGGAGGCAGGTCTGGTCCACCCTCTCGCCCATCCCCCCGGCACCGCACCAGGGTAGCATCCATCAGGGGAGCCAATCGAAGGCCGAAGTCCGTAGAGCGGAATGACTCGGTACCCCCCCGACCTGACCCGACTCTGAGACCGGTCCCGACTTCGACCTCGATGCCACCGCGACCCCACCGGATCCGCCGCGGCCGAGAACGCGGCGAAACCGATGCCGACCGGATCCGACCCCGCGGCGAGGGCTCCGCCGCGCTGACTCCGGTTCGTCACTGCACGACCATCGTGCCGTGCATGCCCGCCTCGTAGTGCCCGCCCAGGTAGCAGCCCATCTCCCACTCGCCGGTGGCGTCCTCGGGGACGTGCATCCGCAGGGTCACCTGGCCGCCGGGCTCCAGCTCGACCTCGGCGCCGTGGCCCATGCCGTGCTCGCCCTCCTCGCCCTCCATGTGGCCGACGCCCTCCATGTGGTAGCCCTCGCCGCTCATGACCTCCGGGTTCATCATGCCGAACAGGTCGGTCCCCCACTCGGGACCGCCGCCGGTGGGCATCCCGATCATCAGCTCGTGGGGCTCGTTGCCGTCGTTCACGATCGTGACCTCGATCTCGTCGCCGGCGGAGACGGTCAGCGTGTCGGGTATGAACGCGTACTCGTCCATGACGATCGTCAGGTCACCCGACTCCCCACCCGTGCCCGCATCACCCGTTCCGCCCTGCTGTGAGCCGGAGGATCCGTCGGCACAGGCGGCGGCCGTCAGCGCGACGACGGCGACCCCGCTCAGCAGGAGGCGCCCCAGCGGGCGGCCCCGTCCATGGTCGGATCCGGACATCTCGCTCTCCTTTCGGACGGTTCAATTCACGAGGATGGGTCCCGCCCGGATCACGGAGGAGGGCCGGAGGGCCCGCCGCCATCGGGCCGTTCGACTCGTCCGTCGCCCACCTACGGGCCGAAACGTCCCCGCTCCAGCAGCAAGAAGACGCCCGCGAAGACGAGAGTTCGCAGATCGAGGAGTGTCCGCGGAACAGATACCCCTCCTGGGGCTTCCCGTCCTCCGTGCCTCCGGGATCCGGTCGACGTCGTCCCTTGGCGGCGGAACCCGTGAAGCCTTTGAGGGCACGCTGCCCAAGAGTGGATTGACCTCCTCGCGGCGGGATCAGCGCAATAGGGCGTCACCCGTGTACATGCCCCGCCATCGGACGTCCGCGAAATCGGGCCATGGGAAGTCCGGTCGAGCAAGTGGGTGCGGCCTCAAGCCTCCTCCCTCCACACCGTCCAGTGCGGCGAGTTCGGCCTCCCTTTGCACTTCATCGGGCGAGGGGAGCCCTACGTAGATCGCGAGCCTCTTCCCCTTGTCCGTCACTTGCTGCCTCCCTCGAAGCCCCATTCCCCCCTCAGAGGGATGGTAGCTCCCTGCTCTGGCAACACCTAGTGGTGGCGGAAGGGCGCGTAGGTCCTCGGAGAGCACCGGAGCGCTTGCCCTCCATACCCGGATCAGGACACGAGCGGAGGACGGGCGACCCATCCACGGGAGGCCGATCGGCCCTAGGTCGCCGGCACGCGCCGTCCCCATGCTCTAGCCGAAGGGCCGCTTGCCCGGGTGCCGGGGGTTGGCCGTCGTCGCCGGTGGAGGCGACTGGCGCGCGGCACGAACGAAGGAGGCAGACATGCGCTCGGGCTCTGCACCCAAGGCTTCAGGGATGGCGCTGGTACTGATCGGGGTACTGACCGGGATGCTGCTCATCACCCCGTCAACGGCCCACTTCAGCCAGAACACCAAGCATCTCGGCAGCCATGCTTGGAAACAGGTCATCAAGCAGAAGGTCTACACGAAGCAGCAGGCCAATGCGATCGCCCCGCGGGTTACACGGGCGTCGAGGAGCACCACCCTGTCTCTGACGACAGCGGACCAGATCTACATCAGCCAGGACGTCACAGCGCCGACGCGCGGCTACGTCTTGCTCAATGCGACCGTCACGTTTCAGGCTGAATCGGCGTGCACCGGAGCCTGCGGGATGGCTGGCTTCATCCAGCACGCTCAGACCTTCGCCACGTCGATCGGTGCCACGACGAACCTTCACACGGCTGGCGATCGCGCGAGCATCGCCCTCACCACCGTCATGGCGGTGAGCAAGGGATCGAACACGTTCAACGTCCTCGTGGCCCGAGGCGCCAACGGCGCGGTCCTCGCCGTGCGTGGGGAGATGACCGCGCTCTTCTCGCGGTTCGGCGGGGCCTAGAGCTCACCGGGCCCGGCCGCAGGCGGACCACCGCAAGATCCAGGCCCGGCGGGTTCAGGCCTTCGTGCTCCCTGGGACGGAGCTCGACGCCGTCCGGTCCGCAGTCCGGTCAGTTCGCCCCCACAGGAGGTTGCGATCGTCCGCTTGCGATCCGCCGCGACCGATCGCGATGCTTCTGGGGTTCGGCGTGTGGATGTCGATCCTGGCGGTAGTGGACTGGCTGAGCAAGGGGATAAGGGCCCCTGCTACCTGCAACGAAGGGCTCGCCCGCCTCCATATCCTCATCTAGTTCCAGCGGGGAGCCCGTCGGTCGCCCTGAGGTCCCGCCCGATTGGGGCCGTTCGACCCTGTCTCATACCAACACGCTTCGAGCATCCTTCTCCCTCCGAACGCTTCTCTGAGGCGGAGGGGAGGCATCCTGCAAGGATCAGCCGACGCGGTCGACCTCGGATCTCGCCTCGGAAAACGACTCGGAGGGAGCACAGGATGAAACATCCACGGAAAACACAGGGGCTAGGCCTCGTCCTCTTCGGGTTGCTGCTGGGGATGTTCCTGTTCACCCCCGCCACCGCCCACTACACGACGAGCACGAAGCACCTTGGCCAGCACGCCTGGAACCAGGTCATCAAGGCGAAAGTATTCACGAAGAAGCAGGCCAACGATCGGTTCGCCTTGAAGAAGGCGGAAGCATACCGGCTGGTCGGGACTACAGGGCAGCCGCCCTTCCAGAACGGTTGGGGGAACTTCGGCTTCGGCTGGAGCGCCACCGGCTTCTACAAAGACTCGGAGAACCTGGTTCATCTTAAAGGGACGTTTGAAGGGCCAAGCGGTTTCACGGCCTTCACGCTCCCAGTGGGATACCGTCCGCCGGAGAATCTTCTACTGCCGATCGCGGGAATTGGAAACGATGGACTGCGCATATTTGTAGACGGTACCGTGGTTCCCGTCTGTGCGACGTCGTCCTGTATCGCGGGCATCGACGGCCTCACATTCAGGGTTGGTCCGGGAGCTGGCGCTGCTGCCGCAGCCTCAGATTCGACGGGCACTGG
>DASUTW010000078.1:0-3104 GCA_036374395.1 Actinomycetota bacterium | reverse complement strand
CAGCAGGACCGGTGGAGGAAAGTCGGGCGGAGATGACGGAACCGCCGGGGCCCGAAGACCCCAGCGGTTCCGAAGCGTTTGTACACCGCCCGGACGTGCGGGCGCAACCCGGGACGCTCGTCTTGTCACTCTTTCTCGAGCAGCGCTCACGTTGGTAGACTCGAAACGGCTGCGGGTGCGCTCCTCCTGCCCACGGCAGCGACCGCAGCCCTCGTACCGAGCGCACCGTCGTTTGCACAGGAGGTTCATCGTGAACGAGACCGCGCTCGGGGTCGTCGCTGCGTCGTGGGGGGTCGTGATGGCGCTCTCCCCCGTTCTGCAGATTCGCCGGATCCTCGCCTACCGCTCGTCGAGGGACGTCTCCATCGGGTACCTGACCGTCATCGCGATCGGCTTCGCCCTCTGGATCGTCTACGGGCTCGCCATCGAGAACGTGGCCCTGATCGTGCCGAACACGCTCGCGTTCATCGTTGGGGTGATCGTGATCGGGGTGGCCCTGCGGTTCCGCTCTCCGGAGGACTGAGTGCTGGAGCGCCTGCGAGCGTGGACCTACGTGCGCCAGCGCCTGGACCGCCCCGCTCGAGGGGCCCTCGAGGCCCTGAGGGCCGTGGTCGCCGTCTATGCCACGCACCCCACCGCCCCTCTGGCCCTCCGGGCCCGGGCGCGGTCCCTCACGGGCGCCGCGTACCGCCGGCTGGACCGCGAGCGGCGAGGCCTGCGGATCCCCGGGATGCGGGGCACCGTCTTCCTCGTCCCGCGCGAGGCCGCGGCTCGCATCTTCACCGCCGTCCGACCTTCCCGGTCGAGGGTCGTGGCCAGGCTGAAGCGGCACGACATGTCGGAGGAGGAATACGAGGCGATCGCCCGACGGGTGGTGGCCGTGGCCGGCGAGCCGACGAGGGCGGACGACCTCCGTGAGGCGACGGGGCTGGAGGGCCCGGTCCTGGCGACGATCGTCCGCGGCCTGCGCCTCGAGGGGCGGCTGCTCGCGCTGGCCGGCCGGCCCCTGACCTCGAGTCCCCACCGGTACGTCGCGACCGAGGCCTGGGCCGAGGAGGTGCTCGACGCGGGGGACCGGGAGTCGTCGCTGGCCTGGCTGGGCGGCGCCTACCTCGAGGCCTACGGCCCCGCCCGGATCGAGGACTTCGCGTGGTGGGCGGGCGTGGGGAAGCGGGCCGCAGCCACCGCGGTCGGAGAGCACGACACGATCGACGTCGGCGACGGTCTGCTGCTGCCGGCTCGCCACGAGGCGGCCTTCGAGCGCAGCCGGCCCCTGAACGGGACCCTCGCCCTGCTCCCGAGGTGGGACGCGTACACGATGGGGCACGCGCCCGACGGCCGGGCCCGGTTCGTGCATCCGGACGTTCAGCCGCGGGTGTACGAGCCGATCGGGGTGGGCCTGCCCGGCGACGGCAACCCGGTCGTGCTCGTGGACGGCGAGGTCGTGGCCACCTGGACCTACTCGCTGAAGGACGGGGCCGATGTCCAGCCGTTCGACACGCTTGGTCCCGGGACCCGGAAGAAGGTCGAGGAGGAGCTCGACGCGATCGCGGCCTTCCTCGCCACCTAGCGGAGGGGCTCCAGCAGGAGGTCGGCGGTGCGCTCCCAGCTCCACCGCTCCCGGACGTGGGACGAGAGGCGAGCGGCCAGCTCACGCCGGTCGGGGAGGGCCAGGAGCTCCTCCAGAGCCCGGGCCAGGGCTCGGGGGGGCGAGGGTCCCGGCTCATAGGAGAGGAGGCCCGGCCGGCCGATCTCGGTCTCTAGGGCCTCGGCCACCTCGGCCAGCCCGCTGTGCCGGGCCACGAGCGGGAGGGCGCCGGCCGCCGCCCCCTCCAGGGCCACCATCCCGAACGCCTCCTCCAGGATCGACGGGACGACGAGGACGTCGAGGGCCGCGGCGGCCGGCCCCGCGTAGCGGTGGTCGAGGCGTCCCGTGAACACGACCCGCTCGGCCGGGCCGGCCGCCGCGGCCACCTCCCCGGGCGAGAGGCCGAGGGGCATCCGCTCCTCCAGGAACGCCGCCGCCTCCGGGTCGCCCGCGTCGAGCGCAGCGGCGAGAGCCTCGAGCCACTCCCGGAACGTCCCGAACCCGACGACGAGCGCCCTCGGCCTCGAGGGCTGGAGCGCCAGGGCGGCGAGCAGGTGGTGTACGCCCTTCTGTGGGATCAGCTTCCCCAGGTAGCCGACGAGCGGGCCGTCGTACCCGGCGAGGGCCCGGAGCCGCTGGGGGGCGTCCCGGTCGGGGGAGGTCTGCTCGTAGGCGTTCGCCAGCCGGTCCAGGGCCTCTCCGTCTCGTCGTCGGAGCGCCTCGGCGACGTCGCTCGCGGCGGTCCTCGGCCGACCCCGTGCCAGGGCCGGGTCTCGCTCCAGCAGATCGGCCGCGAAGCGCAGCGCCTCCGCCCGCGGCGCGGGATGGAACCGCTCGACCTCCACGCCGGGGGGGACGACTCTGGTCCGGCCGCTCGCCGAGGGGACGAGCTCGACGAGGCGGTCGAGCACGTCGCGTGAGGCGCCGGCGATCACCGCCGCGCCCTCCAGGCCCTCGCGAGCGAGCTCCACGTACCGGGCCTGGCCGCGCATCGCGTACTCCACGTCGCTCCCGTGGATCTTGGCGGCGAACGGGATCGAGCCGAGGGCGCGCCGGACCACGACCGGGCCCGGGATCGCATGCCCGGCGATCGCCACGTCCGTGCCGTGGGCCTCCGCCGCCTCGCGAAGGGCCGTCACGTTCCGGTCGAGGTAGCCCTCGAGCTCGTCATCGGTCAGGTCCAGGAAGGTCTTCACGCGGAACCCCTCGTACTCGTCCCAGACGAACACCGGGAGGAGCTCGCCGATCGCCGGGCGGAGGAGGGTGGCGCGTCCGGCTGAGGGCTCTGCGTCCAGGGCCCGAGCCTCGGCCAGGCTGCCGTCGGCCCACGCGTCGAGGAAGGCGAATCGCTCCGGGTGCCGCTCCTGGGCAACGAGGAGGACGTCGTGCCCCTCCGCTCGCCACGCCTCCACGATCCTCGCCGTGTAGACGTTGGAGCCCGATCCCTCGAGGATCCAGCCGTGCCAGACGAGGATGCGCATGCGGGGGAAGCCTAGCGCGGCGCCCGGCGGGATGG
>DASUTW010000077.1:0-2383 GCA_036374395.1 Actinomycetota bacterium | reverse complement strand
GGTGCGAGGAGGGGAGCCCGCTCCTCGTGATCCACCGGATCACGTTCACGCCCCAGGACCGGCCGATCGAGTGGACGCGCCTTCTGTTCGCCGGAGGCAGGTACGAGTACCGGGTCGAGATGCACCGTCCGGGAGGGACGTCGTGAGCGAGCGGCGAAGCCCCGAGGAGGTCCGGGCGGTCGTGGCCACGGTGGTGGACGCGGTGGCGGGCGAGGTCTACGAGGAGCCGCGCGCGGCCGAGGCGGCCGCTCCGTCGCCCGAGGGGACCCCGTCCTTGGCCGACGTGGTCGTCGGCGCCGACCACGGGGGCTTCCACCTGAAGCAGCGGATCGCGGCCGAGCTGAGGGACCATGGGTTCAGCGTCCAGGACTGCGGGACGGAGGGATCCGACTCGGTGGACTACCCCGACTTCGCGCACGAGGTGGCGCGGCTGGTGGCCAAGGGCGCGTGCCGGTGGGGCATCGTTGTGGACGGCGCCGGGATCGGCTCCGCGATCACGGCCAACAAGGTCCCCGGCGTGCGCGCCGCCACCTGCTGGGACGTCTCGTCCGCCCGGAACAGCCGCGAGCACAACCACGCGAACGTCTTGGCGCTCGGCGCCGGGCTCGTGGGCGAGGCGCTGGCCCTGCAGATCGTGCAGGCCTGGCTCTCCACGGGCTGGGGCGGCGGCCGGCACGCGCGGCGCGTGTCGAAGATCGACAAGATCGAGCGGACCTACGCGAGGGCGACGGCATGAGCGTGCGTGAGGACCTGATCGAGGCCGTCACCAGCGAAGTGCTGGCCGCGCTGGCCCCGGAGGAGCGCTGCCCCGACTGCCGCGGCTCCTGCGCGGCCCACGTCCCGGACAAGGTCCGGGCCATCGTCGACAACGGCGCCCACCGCATCAGCTACACGGGGAACGGCTCCAGCGTCCCCTCGGATCTGGCTCGCTACATCGACCACACGCTCCTGAAGCCCGAGGCCACGGCGTCCGACATCGACACGCTCTGCGACGAGGCGCGCGAGTACGGGTTCGCCGCCGTGTGTGTGAACCCGTTCTGGGTGAAGCGGGCGGCCGCGCGCCTGAAGGGCACGGACGTGCGCGTGGCCTCGGTGGTGGGGTTCCCCTTCGGGGCCACGCCGGGAGAGATCAAGGCCCTGGAGGCGCGCCGAGCGATCCGCGACGGGGCCCGCGAGATCGACATGGTGATGAACGTGGGGGCGCTGAAGAGCGGCCTCCACGACGTCGTCCGGCAGGATGTGGCGAAGGTCGCCGACGCCTGCCACGAGGCAGGAGCGGCCCTCAAGGTGATCATCGAGGCCGCCCTGCTCACCGACGAGGAGAAGATCGTCGCCGCGCACCTGGCGAAGGAGGCCAGGGCCGACTTCGTGAAGACCTCGACGGGGTTCGGTCCCGGCGGGGCCACGGTCGAGGACGTCCTGCTGATCCGAGAGACCGTCGGGCCGACCCTCGGCGTGAAGGCCGCGGGGGGCGTCCGGACGGCCGAGGATGTGCGCGACATGATCGCGGCGGGGGCCACCCGCATCGGCGCGTCGGCCGGCGTGGCGATCGTGAGCGGAGGCACCGGTGACGAACCGTACTGAGCGAAGGGACGAATGATGGCCAAGGAGATCGAGCTCCGGGCGTACTGCTTCCTGGACAGCCTCCAGCCGCAGTACGCAGCGTTCCTGGGGACGGTGGCGCAGGGCTTCCTGCCGCTGGCCGGCGACGCCTCCGTGTACGTCGAGGTGGCCCCGGGCATCGAGATCAACCGGCTCACCGACGTGGCGTTGAAGTCCACGACGGTGAAGCCGGGGATGCAGATCGTGGAGCGGTACTTCGGGATGCTCGAGGTGCACTCGCCCGAGCAGGCCGAGGCCCGGGCCGCTGGCGCCGCGATCCTCGACGCGATCGAGCTGAAGGAGGAGGACCGCATCAAGCCGCGGGTCCTCTCCAGCCAGATCATCCGCCGGATCGACGACCACCAGGCCCAGCTGATCAACCGGGTCCGCCACGGCGAGATGCTGATCCCCGGGCAGACGCTGTACGTGCTGGAGTGCGAGCCGGCCGCCTACGCGGCGCTCGCGGCGAACGAGGCTGAGAAGGCGGCGGAGATCAACATCCTCGAGGTGCGGTCGTTCGGCTCCATGGGCCGCATCTACCTCGGGGGCGAGGAGCGAGACATCGACGTGGGATGGCAGGCGGCCGTCGCCGCGCTCGAGGGGCTCGAGGGACGAGAGGCGACGAGGTAGGAGGAGGAGACATGGCAGAGGCTCTTGGGATGATCGAGTGCCGGAGCTTTCCGGCGATGGTCGAGGCCGCCGACGCGATGGTGAAGGCGGCGAAGGTCGAGCTGGTCTCCTTCGAGGAGACGGGCGGCGGGTACGTGACCGCCGTCGTGCG
>DASUTW010000076.1:0-3114 GCA_036374395.1 Actinomycetota bacterium | reverse complement strand
CCCGTCAGCGGGCAGCGCTCCGGCTCCCGCGTTCCCCCCAGGAACGGGATGGCGTCGCTCTGCCCCGTGAACATCAGGTACCCGATCCCGGCCGCCGCGACGACGATCACGGCCGAGACGCTCGCCAGCACGGCCTTCCCTCTGGTGCTCAACGTGAAGCCTCCTCGATCTTCCCCTGGTCGATCTCTCCGGCTGCGGGCACGGCGGGAGATGCTACTCCTCTCGTCTCAGTTTGACCGCCGCCCCAGGGGAGGTGGGGGAGATCCGATCACATCTCCTCGAGGATGCGGATGCGGTCCTCGATGGGCGGATGCGTGGCGAAGAGCCGCTCCCACCTCGTGAGCCCGTGCCCGGGCGTCACGGACGGCTCCGACAGCCAGAGATGCGCCGTGGCGCTGTTGGCGACGCGCATCGGCTTCGTGTTCTGGGCGATCTTCCGGAGCGCGGAGGCCAGGCCCGGCGGGTACCGGCTGAGGAGCGCCCCGTCGGCGTCGGCCAGGTACTCCCGCCGGCGAGAGACCGCGAGGCGGATCATCTGGGCGCCGAGGGGGGCCAGGATCGCCAGCACCAGCCCCACCACGATGATGACGAGCATCGCCGGGCCCCCGCTCCGCCCCGAGCGGCGACCGCCCCGCATCCCTCCCCAGAAGATCGAGCGTCGGGCGAAGATCGCGAGCAGGACGACGACGCCCACCAGGGTCGCCACGAGCGTCCCGAAGAGGATGTCTCGGTTCCGCACGTGGGCGAGCTCGTGGGCCATCACGCCCTCGAGCTCCACGCGGTTCAGGGTCTCGAGGAGCCCCTCGGTGACCCCGATCGAGGCGCGCTCGGGGTTCCTTCCCGTGGCGAACGCGTTCGGGGCCTCCTCCGGCACCACGTAGAGATCGGGCTTGGGGATCCCAGCCGCGATCGCCAGCCCCTCCACGACGTTGTGGTACTGGGGGTACTCCTCGCGCGGGGCGGGCCGCGCTCCGCTGACGCGCAGCACGACGCGATCTCCGTAGAAGTACGAGGACCACGTCATGACGATCGCGATCCCGAGCGCGACGATCGCGCCGGCGATCCCGTACTGGAACAGCAGGCCCAGCACGTACCCCAGCGCCACCGCCAGCGCCAAGACGAGCACGACGAGCAGGACCGACCGGCGCCTGTTCTTGGCGATCTGCTCGTACACGGACGCCTAGGAGAGGTCCACCTCGACGGGCGCCCGGGATCCCTCCTCGATCTCGAAGAAGTCGCGCGTCGTGTGGTTCGTCGTCCGCGCCACGATGAGTGATGGGAACTGCTGGATCAGCGTGTTGTAGCGCAGGACCTGGTCATTGTAGAACTGCCGGGCGAAGGCGATCTTCGACTCCGTCGCGGTCAGCTCCTCCTGCAGCGCGAGGAAGTTCTCGTTCGCCCGGAGCTGGGGGTAGTTCTCGGCCACGGCGAAGAGCTGGCGGAGCCCTCGCGTGATCTCGTTCTCGGCCGCCGCCTGCTGATCGATCCCCTCGGCCTCGATCCCGTGGGCCCGGGCCCTGGTGACCTCCTCGAACAGCTTCCGCTCGTGCGAAGCGTATCCCTTGACCGTCTCCACGAGGTTCGGGATGAGGTCGTAGCGACGGCGGAGCTGGACGTCGATGCCGGCCCAGGCATTGTCCACGCGGTTCCTGTTGCGGACGAGCCTGTTGTAGACGAGGACGAAGGCCAGGAGGAGCACCCCGACGACGCCCAGCGCGATCCAGAGGGCAAGCACGTTCGTATCGTACCAGCGAGCGGGGGGGTCGACGCCTGCACGCCGACCCCCCTCCCCGCTCCGGTCAGTGGGCCCCGACCATCATGCTGCCCTCCATGCCCGCCTCCCGGTGGCCCGGGATCGAGCAGTAGAAGGTGAAGGTGCCGGAGGCGTCGTCCGGGATCGTGAACTCGACGGTCTCCTGTGGCCCCGCGGTGGCCTGGAGGTCGAGCTCGTCCACCGTGACGTCGTGCACCATCGGGTCCTCGTTCACCAGAGTGATCGTGTCGCCCGGCTGGACCATGAGGCTCGTCTGCTCGTAGGCGAGGTCGGCCATCGTCAGCACCAGGCCGTCGCCGCCTCCGCCGCCGCCGGCGGCCTCCCCGTCCTCCTCGGGCTGGGCGGGCGCCTCGCCGTCCACCGTGCCGACCGTCTCCGTGACGCCGCCGTCCCACGGGTTGCCGTACACGGGGTAGGACTCCGGCGCGGGCGGCGCGTCCTCGCTGATGTCGAGGATGCCGAGCGCCCCGAGCCCCGTGTAGGCGAACGCGTGGTTAACGAACGGGTACTGGCCCTCGTCGGGGATCCGAAGCTCGAACATGGCGCCGCCGCCCGGAGGGATGTTCCACGTCTGCATTCCGTTCAGCGCGTTCGTGGGGTTGCCGTCCGGGTAGACGTGGTCGATCAGCGCTCCGATCACGTGGAAGGCGTTGTCGATCGTGGGGCCGGCGTTCATCACCCAGAGCCGGATCAGCTCGTCGGGGCGAGCGACCAGCGGCTCGTCGAGGTAGCGGTTCGCCTTGCCGTCGAACACGACGTACTCGGGCTCGGCGGCCTCCATCTTGGCCGCATCGCCCTCATATACGCCCTGCACGGGATCGTCGCCCGGGTAGAACTCGCTCGAGACCAGGACGTATTCGCGCGCGGGCTCGAGCTCGGGCAGGGGGTCGGCCGGCGTCACGATGATCGCTCCGTACATCCCGTTGGCGATGTGGTGCAGCACCGGCGGGACCCCGCAGTGGTACATGAATACGCCGGGGAACCGGGCCACCCAGTCGAAGGTGAGGCTGTCTCCCGGCAGGACCGGCTGGTAGTTGACGCTCCACGGGGTCTGGGCCGCGTGGAAGTCGATCGAGTGCGACAGCTGGAGGTTCGTCTTGTTGTTGAGCGTGAAGCGGATGGTGTCGCCGACCTTCGCCCTGATCACCGGCCCCGGAGCGGTCCCTCCGAAGGTCCAGGCGTGGTAGGTGACCCCGTCGGCGATCTCCTGCTCGACCTCGATCGCGTCGAGCTCGACCTCGACGATCTCACCGGTCCCCTCCCCCTCGATCCGGAACGCCGAGTCCTGCGCGGCGACGGCGACGTCCTCGGACGAGCCGCCCACGCCCGCCATCACCGCG
>DASUTW010000075.1:0-6257 GCA_036374395.1 Actinomycetota bacterium | reverse complement strand
GGCACGGTCGAGTTCCTGGTCGAGGACGACGGCTCCTTCTACTTCCTGGAGATGAACACCCGGCTCCAGGTCGAGCACCCGGTGACCGAGATGGTGACCGGCCTCGACCTCGTGCGGATGCAGATCGAGGTGGCCCTGGGCGAGAAGGTGGACCCGGGCACCCCCGACCTGCGGGGCCACGCGATCGAATGCCGGATCAACGCCGAGGACCCCGCCGCCGACTTCCTCCCCGGCCCGGGCTTGGTGCGCCGGCTCGTCCTCCCGTCGGGGCCTTTCGTCCGCGTGGACGCGGGGGTCACCGAGGGGCGGACGATCCCCGGCGACTACGACTCGCTCTTCGCCAAGCTCATCGTCTGGGGCGAGGATCGCGAGGCCGCTCGCCGCCGCATGCTCCGAGCGCTGGACGAGCTCCAGGTGGAGGGCGTCCCCACCACGGTCCCCTTCCACCGGTGGGTGCTGAACACGATCGCGTTCCGCGAGGGGAGCCACACCACGAGGTGGGTGGAGCGGGCCCTGGAGGAGGGGATGTTCCGGCCGGAGGAGGCCGAGCCCCCCTCGCCCGCGCCCCCCACCGCTCCCGGCCTCCTCGTGGTCGAGGTCGGGGGGCGTCGGGTGCCGGTCCGGGTGTGGGGTGACGACCGCGCCGCCCCCCCGCCCGCGCCCGAGTCCGCCGCCCGCGCGCACCACGCCGGCGCCCACGGCGCGGTCGTCGCCCCGATGCAGGGCACGATCCTGAAGGTCCTCGTGGAGGAGGGTCAGGAGATCGAGGCGGGCGACGTCGTCTGCATCCTCGAGGCGATGAAGATGGAGAACCACATCGCGGCAACCCAGGACGGGACGATCAGCTCGGTGGCCGTCTCCGTCGGCGACGTCGTGCAGAGCGGGCAGGCGATCGCCACGATCGGCTGACCGGAGGCTCCTCGAGCGGCGTCCTCCGTTCGGGAGCACGCGCAACCCTACGCCCCCGGGGACGGGTTGGCCGACGATCGCTATCCGGCGATGGGGATCGGCCGAAGGACGGAGCCCTCGAGCTCGAAGAGCCACAGCTCGTTTCCGGTGGGCCTGAGCAGGCGTTCCGGCGCCAGGACGCCGAACCACCCAGGCATACCGTCCTCGGTCCATGTCTCCGATATTCCCGCGACGGACCCATTCACGGCAACGAGGATCTGGCCTTCGTAGCCTTCTGAGATACCCGTCAGGGTGCCGAGGACCAGGCCGGGGAGGGATCCCTCTCCGTCGACACGGAGGGTGTGTGGCAGCACGAGGTCGGCGGAGAGCCCGGAGGGAGGCCCGAGGGTGAAGGTGTCCACCGACTGGCCGATCAGGGAGGCTCCTGGGCCGACGAGGTAGGGGCAGAGGTCAACCGTCCCCGAGCAGCCGGCCTCCGGCGCGTACGCCTCCCGCCGGAGTCGTCGCTGGGCCTCTCTCGATCTGATCGTCATGGTGACCTCAGGTAGAGGGGTCTCTTCGTCCTCCCGGCGAACGAACTCCTTGACCGGCCCCCGGTCGTATACGGGATCCATCGCCGACCGACCGTCCGTCTCCCACGGCACCTCGGTTCCCAGCAGGTCCGCGATGGTTGGGAGCAGGTCCGGCGCCATCAGGTTCCGGTCGTCCTCGATGCCTTCCTGCTGGCCGGGTGCCCTAATGAACAGGGGGACCCAGTAGATCTCGTGCATGTTGTCGGGGGTCGGGACGCGTCGCTCCCGTCCCGGCTGGAGGCTGACGCCGTGGTCCGCCGTGATGATGAGCAAAGTCTCGTCGAACATGCCGACCCGCCGGAGCCGCTCCATCACCCGGCCGATGAAGCGATCCGTGTACTGGACCTGGAGGATGTGCCGCTGGCGGGCGAGCTGGACCGCCCAGCCCTCTTCGACCCACGGCCGGAAGTTCGTGTCACCCCGGCCGAGGGGGAGGTCCTCCCGCCCCTCCAGGATTTGATAGGTGTCCCCGTCCGGAAACCGCCTCCAGGGCGCGTGCGGGAGCATCAGATGGACGTAGTGGAGCGCGGGTCTGCCCGGACGGAGGGATTCCACGAACGCGACCTCCAGGGAGGCCCCCTGATCCGCCTCGCCCGCGGGCGCCGCCCCCTCCTCCGCTGCCGCCTCTTCGGCCAGCTCCTCGAACTGCGTGGTCACATCCCTGGTGCTCTCCGTGGGAAGGGAGAGCTCGCTCCAGACCAGCGCGGCGTCGGACAGCAGAGCAGGCACCCCTCCACGCGACGACCGGACGTCGAGGCTCTGCTCGCTCTCCTCGTGGGAGCCTTGACAGAGGTCCTCGGGACAGAACGCCGTGACGGGCTCGAAGACGGCGAGGCGGTGGCTCTCAGAGAGGAGCGTGAAGAGATTGTCCGGGTGATCGGCGGCGAGGGGTCGCTTCGAGCGATCCTCGAGCATGTTGCCGGTGAGCTTCGTCGCGATGGACTGCCCCGTGCGTCGCTCGGTCACCGTGTAGTTCCGGTACCAGGTCGAGGTCGCGGCCAACTCGGCGATGTTCGGATAGAGGGTTTCGTTGATCCGTCCCCTCCGATCGAGGAGGGAGCCGAGAGGGAACTCGTCGAACATGACCATCACGACGGGGACAGCCCGAGCATCCTCGGCGACGCCCCCTGTCTCCGCCGTCTCCAGGAGCCGGGACACGGGTGAGGCGAAGAGGAAGATGGCGATGAAGGGGATCGGCGCGATCGCGGCCAGCCGGATGTAGGTCTGGGCCGCACGGGCCCTCGACACCAGCCATGCCGCGACCCCGCCGATCGCCAGCGCCGGGAGGAGGAGTGCGAGATCCCGCAGTGGTGTGGCCCTCTTCAGGACCTGCATCGCGATCACCGATGCGAGGAGGCCGAGGACGACGAGGTGGGCGAACCGCCGGGCCTGGCGCCCGAACACCCTGGTGCTGGCCGCGAGCGCGGAGAGAGCGAGGACTGGGATCACAGTCACCGCGATCGAGAACAGGATGATCTGCCGCGCGTCCGCGCCCCGGAAGATGAACGTCTCGGGGCTCTTGCCCATCACGTCGAGGACCGGCTGCGCCACCGCGAACGCGTTGAGTCCCAGGACCTGGAGAAGGTAGTCGAGCTCCTGCCGCAGGACGGTGGGTGCAGCGGACCCCCGGTCCGAGGGAGCGCTGGGGTCCGTCATCGATCCGATATTATAGCTGAGGGTAGACAACGGGCCCGAGGTGGACAAGACTATCCCCGGCGTCGGCTTGGGGCTCGACGCGCTCGATCCGACAGGTGGAGGAGGTTCGATGAGCCGAAGGATCCTGTGGGTTGCGATCTTCGCAGCGTACTTCGTCCTGATCGTGACGCCTGCCGCCCAGGCCTACCTGGATCCGGGCTCGGGCAGCTTCATCTTCCAGGTGATCATCGGGGGGCTGCTCGGCGCGGCAGTAGCCGTGAAGGCGTTCTGGCAGCGGATATGGGGCTTCCTGGCCCAGCGGAAGGCGGATCGGGAGGTCGAAGACAAGGTTTCCGAGGAGATTGGCTGACGACGAGGTCGTCCCGGAATCGTTCCGGGACCCGAGCGGCGTCCTCTTCGAGAGAGGGGGGCGCCTCTTCCGGCAGGTCAATCGAGTCCACCGAGAGCATTACGACAGCCTGATGGGATCTGGGCTGTACGCGGCTCTGACAGAGGCGAACTTGCTCGTCCCCCACGAGGAGACCGACGAGCCCGGAGTATCGGACCAGGCCTACCGGGTCATCGAGCCCCGCAGGGTGCCCTTCATCTCCTACCCGTACGAGTGGTGCTTCGGGCAGCTCAAGGACGCCGCGATGGCAACGCTTCGGATCCAGCGGATCGCCCTGCGGCACGGGATGAGCCTCAGGGACGCGAGCGCCTACAACGTGCAGTTCCTGGACGGGCGTCCGGTGCTCATCGATACGCTCTCGTTCGAGCGGCTCCCCGAGAACCGACCGTGGATCGCTTACCGACAGTTCTGCCAACACTTCCTGGCCCCGCTCGCCCTGATGGCGTTCCGCGACGTCCGGCTGGCCCAGCTGCTCCGAGTCCACATCGATGGGATCCCCCTGGATCTGACCGCGCGGCTGCTTCCGCGTCGAGCCAGGCTGCGACCGGCCCTCTTCCTGCACATCGTCGCCCACGCACGGAGCCAGCGCCGCCACGCGGGCGAGGTCGTGACCGCGGAGCGAGGTCGCCGCTTCACGCCCCGGGCATTCGTGGGCCTCATTGACAGCCTCTGGTCCGCCGTTCGTCGCCTCCGATGGCGGCCCGGCCGCTCCGTCTGGTCCCAGTACTACGAGGAGTCGGGGAGCTACTCCCCCGAGGCCTTCGAGCACAAGAGGGAGATCGTGCAGAAGCTCGTGGCGGAGACCGAGCCGGCGGACGTCTGGGACCTCGGGGGGAACGTGGGGACCTTCGCCCGCATCGCGTCCGAGCGTGGGGTACCGACGGTGTGCTTCGACGCCGACATCGCGGCGGTGGAGCTGAACTACCGCCGCGAGGTGGAGGCGCGCGAGCGCAACCTGCTACCCCTGGTCCTCGATCTCACGAACCCCAGCCCGCCGATCGGATGGGAGAATCGGGAGCGCCGTTCCCTGGCGGAGCGAGGTCCCGCGGACCTCGTGCTGGCCCTAGCGCTCATCCACCACCTCGCCATCGGCAACAACGTCCCGCTGCCGCGGTTGGCGACGTTCCTGGAGGGCCTCTGTCGCAGGTTGGTCGTCGAGTTCGTTCCGAAGGAGGATCCGAAGGTGCAGATCCTTCTGGCCACGAGGGAAGATGTGTTCCCCGGCTACACGCGCGAGGGGTTCGAGCAGGCGTTCGGGAAGCGCTTCGAGATCGAGGCGCGTATCGGGATCCGGGACTCGTCCCGCATCATCTACCTGATGCGGCGTCGGTGAGGGGTAGCGACGCAAGGACGCGCGCCAGAGATCGGCCTCAGGCCCGGTCGGCGGCCCCCCAGTCGTCGCGGCCGGTCATGCGGACGCCGGCGTGGCGGATGCCGTACATCCTGTTCACGCGGATCAGCACGGCCGTGATCGGCTCCAGGATCCTGGCCATCGTCAGCGGCCCGCAGTCGACCCACCGCATCGCCATGCGCTCCACGAGCCCGCCGATCGCGGCCTTGGGCTCCGCATCGCCGCCGCAGAGCAGGACGTCCGAGGAGGGGTCGTCATCCAGGTCCTCGAGATCCTCGGCGCTGACGGTATGGAACCCGGAGACGAACGCCACGTGGTCGGGAAGGTA
Organism: Actinomycetota bacterium; assembly: GCA_036374395.1. Classification (GTDB taxonomy): domain Bacteria; phylum Actinomycetota; class UBA4738; order UBA4738; family CALAEC01; genus DASUTW01. The sequence continues at coordinate 1,053 of DASUTW010000075.1, read as the reverse complement.
CGAGGCCGCCTGCTCGGCGGCCGACCCCTGCCACGGCCGCAGTACCTGCGTTGCGGCGGCGCCAACCGCGGTGGCCAACGGCGTGGTCGTGTCGCAGACGATCGCCCCCCGGGCCCAGTGCTCCCTCAGCCCCTTGTACGTGGCCGCCTGCCCCGCGTACGGCACCGTTACGAACGCGATCGGGGCGTCGGCCACCGCCGTCGGGTTCTCCGCTCCCTCCACCGGGGCGTCGGGGCCGATGACCTCCTTGGCCCGGGCCACCGCGTCGGCGGCCTTCTCGGCCGACCGGGATCCGATCACGACGGGCTGGCCCACCCTCCCCAAGCGGAGGGCGATGCCGAAGCCGAGGTCGCCCGTGCCCCCCACGATCGCGACGCGGTCGCTCACCGAGGGCCGTGCTCCCCGAAGACGGCCCGGAGACGGTCGGAGACCTCGCCGAGCGTGGCCCGGGCCTTCAGGGCCTCCCGCATCGGGTAGAGGAGGTTGTCGGTCTCCCGCGCCGCCGCCTCCACTGCGTCGAGGGCCCGCTCCACCGCCGCGCCGTCACGACGCTCCCGCAGATCACGGAGGCGCTGCACCTGCCGCGCCACCGCCTCCTCGTCGAGGCGCTCCAGCTCCACCGGGTCCTCCTCGTCCTCGACGAACCGGTTCACCCCGACCACTACACGCTCCCCCGACTCCACCCCCTGTTGGATCCGGTAGGCGGCGTCGTGGATCTCGTCCTGGATCCACCCCGCCTCGATCGCCTGCACCGAGCCGCCCATGCCGTCGATCTTCTCCAGGTACTCCCAGGCCCGCGTCTCGATCTCGCTCGTCAGCGACTCCACGAAGTAGGAGCCACCCAGCGGGTCCACGGTGTCGATCACCCCGGCCTCGTGGGCGACCACCTGCTGGGTGCGGAGGGCGATCCTAGCCGCGCGCTCCGACGGCAGCGCCAGCGCCTCGTCGAACGAGTTCGTGTGCAGCGACTGCGTGCCGCCGAACACGGCGGCCAGCGCCTCGAGGGCCGTCCGCACGATGTTGTTCTCGGGCTGCTGGGCCGTGAGCGTGGCC
>DASUTW010000074.1:0-2682 GCA_036374395.1 Actinomycetota bacterium | reverse complement strand
CGTGGCGCAGCTTGGCAGCGCGCGTGCTTTGGGAGCACGAGGTCGGCGGTTCGAATCCGCCCGCCCCGACCGGCGATGAGGAGCCGGGCTCCGGATCGTCACTATGGACGAAGGCGATCGAGAGGAGCTCAGCATGTTCGGGGACACCGAGGCGTTCAGCGGCTTCGCCGTGGACGATCTGGAGAAGGCCAGGGACTTCTATGCCGAGACGCTCGGCCTGAAAGCGTCGGTTCTGGAGGAGGGTCAGCTGATGACGCTCCACATCGCGGGCGGTCGGGACGTCTTCGTGTACGCGAAGCCCGACCACACGCCGGCCACCTACACGATCCTCAACTTCCCCGTCGACGACATCGACGCCGCGGTGGACGGGCTGGCCGCGCGCGGGGTCGTCTTCGAGCGCTACGAAGGCTTCGAGCAGGACGAGAATGGCGTCGCGCGCGGCCAGCCCGACATCGCGTGGTTCAAGGACCCGGCGGGCAACATCCTCTCCGTGCTCCACAGGTAATCGGCCCTTCCCGGCCGGGTCGGTTCCTCGCGCGCTTCCAGTCGAAAGGGTTCATCATGAGGCCACGATGCGAAGGTGGCTCGCCCCGCTCGTGATCGCGGCGACGGTGGGATGCACGCAGACGGACACCGTCCCCGTGATCAGGTCGGCGGACGTGGAGCGCCCCCTCCCGGAGGCCGAGGCCCCCGAGCCGGGCTGGTACCGGCTCCCCACATCGCCCCTCAGCCCCCGCCAGAACGCCAACGCGTTCTGGACCGGCACCGAGGTGCTGATCGTGGGCGGCCGCCGCCCCTTCCCGTGCTTCGAGGAGTGCGCGTTCGAGCCGCCGCCGTTCCGCGACGGCGCCGCCTTCGACCCGGCCGCGGGCGAGTGGAGGAGGATCGCGAAGGCTCCCATCCGGCTCGGGTACGCGCAGGGAGCAGTCCTCGGGGAGACCCTGTACCTCCTGGTGCCCGAGTACTACTTCGGCTGGCTGGTGAGCGACGACGAGGCGCGGAGGGAGCCGCCGGCCTTCCTCGCCTACGACATCTCCACGGACGAGTGGCGGGACCTCCCTCAGCCCCCGGGACGGCGCTGGCCCAGCTACCTCATCGCCACCGAGGACCGCCTCATCGGGTATGCGGAGTCACACGACCGTGGGCGGCGTCCCGATCTCGTCTTCGATCCCTCGACCGAGGCGTGGACCAGGCTTCCTGCGGATCCGCTCGGCCGTGCCTACGACCGCAGCATGGTGTGGACGGGGAGCGAGCTGGTCCTGATCGGCGTGCCCTATCCCGGGGAGCCTTGGATCGCGCGAGCGGCGGCATTCGATCCGGCCGCGGATCGCTGGAGGACGTTGCCCGATCCGGGGATCAGCGGCCTGGACCCGGTCTGGTTCTGGTCGTCCGGTCGCGTGGTCAACCCCTCGCTCGATCTCTCCGAGGAGGAGCGCGACGGCGGCAGCCGTGTCGGGGCGATGTTCGACCCTGCGACGTCTTCTTGGGAGCCGCTGCCGGACCCGCCCTCGGACTACGGGCCCTACCAGGATCTGCTCGTGGGGGGTGACGAGGTCGTGGTGTCCACCTCGGGATGGGCCCTCCACGTGCCCTCCGGCACGTGGGAGCGCCTCACGCGTCCCTTCGAGGGGCTCTACGCGAACGAGGCCTCCGTCTGGGCGGGCGACCGCCTCGTCGTATGGGGCGGGCACCGCGACGGACGATTCGTGAACCAAGGGTGGGCCTGGGTTCCCCCGTGGGCCTGACCGAGCTCTGCCGGCCGCCTACGGCGCGGAGACCGGGAGGGTGGTGGAGCCGAAGGGCACGAAGAGCACGCTGAGATCGCGGTCGTCGATGACGCTGCCCGACCCGACCTCCTTCCCCTGGAGCGCCACCATGTGGTCGCCCTTCCCCACCTTCACGATCGCGCTCGCCCCACCGATCTCGATGGTCCCCGGCGATCCGCCGTACGCCATGAAGTACTCGGTCCCTACGGTCACGCCGTCGACGGTCAATCGGTAGTGGAGCAGACCGGGGCCCGTCACCGAACCGTTGTCGTTGGACATCACGTGGGCCACGATGTGGAGGTACCCCTTACGGGGAGCCGTGACCGGCCGTCGAAGGATGTTCACGAAGGTCGGCTCCGAGAAGGACACCCCGTTGACCGCGGCGCTTCCGTACGCGCGCGGAGCGAGGGCCGTGACCTTCTCCTTGATCACCTGCTGCCATGCGTGCTTCCCCAGGTGTCGCGTGTCCTGGGTGAAGTGAGCCGAGACGGGGGCGAGCGTGAACCCCCCCAGGACCACCGTCGCCACGAGCAGGCTGACGACCGGCCGCGTCCGTCCGCGATCCATGCTGGACCTCCTGGTCGAATGACCCCTTGAGTATGAGCGCACGTCTGTGGGGAGCCTTTAGGCCCCGGGCGCTGGTGGAAGCTCGTCCCGGATCATCGACCAGATCTCGAGGTCGTGGAACCGACCCTGGTGGAACCAGCAGCGACGCATGAGGCTCTCGAGCGTGTAGCCGGCCTTCTGCGCCACCCGCCGCGACGCCTCGTTGTCTGGATGGATGGCCAGCTGGACGCGCTCGATCCTCTGACGGGCGAACAGGTACGCGGTCATGAGCCTCACGGCCTCGGTGGCGTAGCCCTTGCCGCTGTGCTCCGAGCCGAACACGAGGTAGGAGAGCTCGTAGCCGGTCAGG
>DASUTW010000073.1:0-2759 GCA_036374395.1 Actinomycetota bacterium | reverse complement strand
GGCGGCTCGGTGAGCCGCCGCCGGCCGCCCCCCAGCCTCAGCACGTGGATCCCGGAGATCCCCCGGCCCGGCACGGCCCGGACGAAGGCGATCTGCATCCCGTCGGGCGACCAGGCCGGCTGACGATCGAGGTGGGGCCCGGAGGTGAGCTGTCGCAGGCCGCTTCCATCGGCCTCGACCAGGAAGACCGAAGACCGGCGGCCCTCATCCGTGACCCGGGCGAAGGCCACCATGCTCCCGTCGGGGGACCACGCGGGATCGTGATCGTCGCCCTCCCCGCCCACCAGCAGCTCGGGGTCGCCGCCCTCCGCGGGGACGGTGAAGACGTTGAACCCGAGTCCCCGATCGCTGCTGAAGGCGAGCGTCGGGGCCTCGGTCGCCGGCGAGGGCACGGGGGCGGCCAGGGTGGCGGCGACGAACGGGACCAGCAGGGCGGCACGGCGGCGACTCGAGACGTCTCCCTTCGACGCGAGGCGACAGGATAGCGGAGGACGCCCCAGCCGGGAACCCTCTCTTCCCCGCCCGCGGTACGCTGGGGTCCATGAGTCGACCCGCAACGATCGGAGCCCTCCGCGAGATCGGGTACCCGGACCGCGGCGTCAAAGAGGAGCTCCGCGACAACCTCCTGGCCCGGCTCCGCGGAGGGGAGGAGCTCTTCCCCGGCGTCCTCGGCTTCAGCGACTCGGTCCTCCCCGCCCTGGAGCGAGGCATCCTCGCCGGCCACGACCTGATCCTCCTCGGGGAGCGCGGGCAAGCGAAGACCAGGCTGATCCGCCACCTCACCGGGCTCCTCGACGAGGAGACCCCGATCGTCGCGGGCTGCGAGGTCAACGACCACCCCTTCCGCCCGATCTGCGCCCGATGCCGCGCGCTCGTGGCCGAGCACGGCGACGACACGCCGGTGGCCTGGGTGGGACGCGACGTGCGCTACGCGGAGAAGCTCGCCACCCCCGACACGAGCGTGGCCGACCTCATCGGCGACGTGGACCCGATCAAGGTGGCCGAGGGCCGCCACCTCGGCGACGAGCTCACGATCCACTACGGGCTCGTCCCCCGCACGAACCGCGGGATCGTCGCCATCAATGAGCTGCCGGACCTCCCCGAGCGGATCCAGGTGGCCCTCTTCAACATCCTCGAGGAGCGCGACGTCCAGATCCGCGGGTACAAGGTCCGCCTGCCGCTCGACCTGCTCCTGGTCGCGACGGCCAACCCCGAGGACTACACGCACCGAGGGCGGATCGTCTCCCCGCTGAAGGACCGCTTCGGGACCCAGGTCCGCACCCACTATCCCGACGACCCCGAGGACGAGATCACGATCATGAGGCAGGAGGCCCGGGCGCCGGCCTCGGACGTCCCGGTCCGGGTGCCCGTGTTCCTGGAGGAGGTGCTGGCCGAGCTCACCCGCGAGCTCCGGGACTCGCCCCACGTGAACCAGCGCTCGGGGGTCTCCGTGAGATTCTCGATCGGGAACCTGGAGACGCTCGTGGCGGCCGCGCTGCGGCGCGCGGCCCGGACCGGCGAGGCCGAGGCGGTCCCCCGTCCGTGCGACCTGCCGGCCGTCCTCGACGCCTCGCTGGGAAGGATCGAGTTCGACACGATCGAGGAGGGACGCGAGGAGGAGATCCTGTCCCGCGCGCTCGCCTCGGCGATCCTCAAGGTGTTCCGGCGCCGGCTGGCCGGGTTCGATCTGAACCCGCTCCTGGACCGGTTCGAGGAGGGGCTCGTGGTCTCGACCTCGGACCTGACGCCGGCGGCGGACATGCTGGGCCAGCTCGATCGAGTCCCCGGACTCGCCAAGCTGCTCTCGGCGGTCGGAGCCCGGGAGGAGAGCCCGGGCGTGGCCGCGTCGGCCCTCGAGTTCGCCCTCGAGGGCCTCCACCTGTCCAGGCGGCTGAACCGGGACGCCGACGGCCGCGGGACCTACCGCTACGAGTCGGCGGGCTGAGGCCGTGCGCCTCCGGTACTCGCGCTGGGACGGGAGCCAGGACCCGCTCGGGCCGGAGCTGTCGGCGGCCGACATCCTGGAGGCGATCTCCGACGACCTCCTGGAGGGCGCGGGTCCCGAGGCGGCCCTCCGGGGCCTGGCTCGCCGAGGGATCCGGGGCCGCATCACCGGCACCGAGGCCCTCAGGGCCCGGCTGCGCGACGCGCGGCGCCGGGAGCAGGAGCGTCTCGACCTCGAGGGACCCCTTCGCGAGGTGGCCGAGGAGCTCGAGGAGATCCTGGAGCTCGAGCGCAGCGCGCTCTCCCTCGACTCGGAGGACGACGCGCGGATGCGGGAGTCGTTCATCGAGTCGCTGCCGCGGGACCCGGCCGGGAGGATCCGCGAGCTCCGCGAGTACCGCTTCACCGACGCCGTGGCCCAGCGGAAGTTCGACGAGCTGATGGCGAAGCTGGCCGAGCAGGTGCTCGGCGCGTACTTCCGGCAGCTGGCCGGCGGGATGCGCGACCTCACCCCCGAGCAGCTCGCGCGGATCAAGGACATGCTGGCCGAGCTCAACGCGATGATCGAGGCCCGCGATCGCGGCGAGCCCTACGACTTCCAGGGGTTCATGGAGCGGTACGGGGACATGTTCCCTGGGAATCCCCGGACGCTCGACGAGCTGCTGGAGGCTATGGCCCAGCGCATGGCCGCGATGAGCCGGCTCATGGCCTCGCTCTCCCCCGACCAGCAGCGGGAGCTCCGGGAGCTAGCCGAGCAGGTGATGCGGGACATGGACCTGGCCTTCGAGGCCGACCGCCTGGGGAGCCACCTGGCC
>DASUTW010000072.1:0-4879 GCA_036374395.1 Actinomycetota bacterium | reverse complement strand
GAGATCGCTCACCGGGGCGAGCCTAGCAGGCCCTCCCGGGCGTCCGGTCTGCCAGAATCGCCGCGTGGACCCCCGTCCCGCCGCCACCGTCGTCGTGGCCCGCCCCGCCGAGCGGGGCGTGGAGGTGCTGATCCTTCGGCGCTCGGCGTCCAGCCGGTTCGCCCCTGGGTTCCTCGTGTTCCCGGGGGGCGTCGTCGAGGAGCGCGACGCCGCGCTCGCCGTGCGACTCTTCGGCCGAGCCGAGGAGGCCCCGCGCGCCTGCGCCGTCCGGGAGCTGTACGAGGAGACGAGCCTCCTCCTGACGCGAGGGGGCCTCGAGCCCCACCCCGACCGGCCTCCGCTGGAGGGCGGGGCCTTCGAACCTCCGGCTCTCGAGGACGTCGTGGAGATCGCTCGCTGGGTGGCCCCCGAGAGCCTCGCCGAGCGCTTTGACGCGATCTTCTACGCGGTCGCAGCCCCCCGGGGCCTCGACCCCGTCCCCGATCGGGTCGAGGCCGACGACGCCTGGTGGGCGGACCCGGAGGAGGTCGTCGTGGAGAGCACGCGCGGCGAGAGCCCGCTGATGTGGCCCACGCTGATCACCCTGGAGCGCCTGGCCTCGGTCTCGAGCGTGGAGGAGGTGCTGTCCATGCGGATCGAGCAGCTCGAGCCGGGGCTCGAGGAGCGGCCCGCGAGGGTGCGCGGCGCCTGGCGGAGGCCCGAGGGGAGGCGTCCGTGATCCGGATCCGGCGCGTGCTGGCCCCGAACCCGGGCCCCTTCACGCTGGAAGGTACGAACACGTGGATCGTGGGGGAGCGTCCGAGCCTCGTGATCGACCCGGGCCCCGACGACGCCGGGCACCTGCTCACCGTGGCCGACGAGGCCGAGCCCCTGGAGGCGATCCTCCTCACCCATCGCCATCCGGACCACGCGCCCGGAGCGGCCCGTCTCTCGGCCGCCACCGGCGCGCCCGTCTACGCCCTCCGACCCGAGGGGGACGAGCGGCCGATCCGCCACAACCAGGTCCTGGAGGTGGGAGGACTCGCCGTTCGGGCCATCCACACTCCGGGGCACACCTCGGACCACCTCGTCTTCCTGCTGGAGTCCGACGGGGCGATGGCCACGGGGGACACGATCCTGGGACGAGGGACCAGCGTCGTGGATCCGCCCGACGGCGACATGGCGGCCTACGTCCGCTCGCTCCGAGAGCTCCTCGTCCTCCGTCCCCAAGTGATCTACCCGGGACACGGCCCGGTGGTCTTCGACGCCACCGAGCGGATCGAGGCCTACCTCTCGCACCGCCAGCAGCGGGAGGCGCAGGTGCTCGAGGCGCTGGCCGAGGGGAGGTCCTCCCCCGAGGAGATGGTCCCCGGCATCTACGGCGGCGACGTCCCGGAGGCGATGTTCCCGCACGCCGCCCGGTCGGTCCTGGCGCACCTGCTCAAGCTGGAGCGCGAGGGCCGCGCGGCGCGGACGGGCAGGCTCTCGGACAACCGCTTCGTGGCCGTCCCGGAGGCCCCGTGCGTCCGGTGCGGGCGGCCGGCGCGCGTGGGCTCCTCGCTCTGCCGAAGGTGCAGCCTCGACGCCCTGCAGGAGGGACCGGGCTGAGCGGGTATCCTTCGAGCGTGCGTGCCGAGTTCGTCCGACCCGAGGATCCGGAGGCCGTCGTCGGCACGGCCGAGTGGGACGGGGTCCGCGTCACCCTGCGGGCCGACGACGAGTCGCGGGCGACGCTGGAGCGGGTGTTCCGAGTCTCGCCGGTGCCGATCGACGACCCGTCGCGCCGGGCCCTGGGGACGAGCGGCCCGGTCCTGGCCGAGCCCGGGGACCTCGACTGGTTCCTGGCCGCGGCCCGGGTGCGGGGACGGCAGGAAGGGCTGAGCGTCCGTCTCGTTCCGGGCACCGCCGGCGGCTGGGACCCGGCCGGCGCGTACCGGCGGATGGGCGACTGGATCGGGGAGAGGGAAGCGAGCCCGCGGGAGACGCATCCCGCGTCCGGGCGGTGAATCAGCGGCGCTACCCCCGGCGCTCCCGGTTCCGCATCCTCTGGTAGAGCGCTTGGCGCGTGATGCCCATAGCCTCGGCGATCTCGTCCCAGGTGGCACCCTTGTCCCGGGCGAGGAGCACGATCTTCGTCTCGAGGGCGTCCAGATAGTCGCGCAGCTCCCGGATCGCGGGGAGCGCCGAGAAGGGCAGCTCTTTGTTCTGGGCTCGCCGAAGCAGGCGTCCGGAGTCCATGTCCCAAACCCTAGCGAAGGGAGAGGGGCGGAGGCACAGCGCGGCCACGGTCCCGGCCGGCGTGTCAGACCCTGGCGGTAGCATGCGACTGATGTCCTGGGAGGAAGCGCAGCCGAGGGTGCTCGATCATGCCGGGGGTGGGATGGTCGTGACCGGCCCCCCCGGATCGGGGAAGAGCTCCCTGCTCCGGGAGCGGTTCGCCCGTCTCGTCGATGGGGGGGCCGACCCCGAGCGCCTCGTCCTGTTCGTCCTCGACCGACGCGCGGCCCGCCGGGCGCGGGACGATCTGATCCATCGTCTGCGGCGCTCCCTCCCCGACCTCCCCGTCTTCACCGTCCACGGCTTCGCGTTCCGCGTGATCGGGGCCGCGTTCGAGCGCCTCGGCTACCCCGAGCCCCCCCAGGTCCTCTCCGCGCCCGAGCAGTACGCGTTCGTCCGGGGGATCCTCCAGGAGGAGGACCCCGCCGACTGGCCTCGCCTCGGCGCGTACCTCTCCGAGCCCGACTTCGCCGCCCAGGCCGCCGACTTCGTCCTCCGAGCCCAGGAGCGTCTGCTCGACCCGGCCGAGCTCGCCGGGATGAGCTCCCGAGACGAGGACCGCGAGATGGCGTCCTTCTACCGCCGCTACGTCGACGCGATCGCCTCGGCGGGCCAGGTCGACTTCGCAAGCCTCCTCTTCCAGAGCGCCAAGGTGCTGGACGAGGAGGATCCCGGGTATCGCCACGTGCTCGTGGACGACTACCAGGACGCCACGCACGCCGCGGAGGGGATCCTGCGCTCGCTGGCTTCGCGAGCCGACAGCGTGGTCGTGGCGGCCGACCCCGGCGGCCACGTCTTCTCCTACCGGGGAGGGACGCTGGAGCCGTACCGGCGCCTGGACGAGACGCTGGGCCGGCCGGAGCGCGTCGAGCTGCCCGGGAGCCGGAGGCTGTCCGACGAGGGGCGGTCGCTCGAGGAGCTGGAGCGAGGGGAAGCGAGCGGGGCCCAGGCCCCGCCGTGGCTCAGCGCCCGCCTCTACGCGCACCCCGGCGAGGAGGCCGAGGCGATCGCCCACGAGCTGCTCCGGCGGCGGGTGGACGAGGACCTCCCCTGGGAGGCGATGGCCGTCGTGCTCCGCCGCTACGGCGGGTACCTCACCGCGATCCGCCATGCGCTGGCCCGCCACCGGATCCCCTTCGTCGTCGTGGCCGAGGCGGCCGAGATCGCGGCAGAGCCGGCCAACCGCCCCATCGTGGACCTCCTGCGGTTCGTCTTCCGCCCCGAGCGGCGGGTCGAGCTGATCGAGCCGGTGCTGACCTCGCCCATCGGCGGCCTCGACCCCCACGAGACCCGGCGCCTGCGCCGAGAGGCCCGGCGCGCCGGGACCCCGCTCCTCCACGTCGTCCTCGAGGCGGCCCCCGACGACCTCCCCGGCCCACTGCGCGGGCGGGTGCTGGCGCTCCGCGAGCTCGTCGATCGGATGCCGGCTGTGGAGGAGGAGCGAGGAGCCGACGGCCTCTTCCACTGGCTGTGGACGCGGCTGCCGCACGTCCGCGGCCTGGTGGCCGAAGAGGGGCCCCAGCGCGACCTCGACGCGCTCGCGGCGCTGGCCGGGGTCCTCTCCCGGTTCGTCGAGCGCCGCCCGGGCTCGGGGATCGAGGACTACCTGGACACGCTCGACGCCGCCGGCTTCGGCCCCGACCCCTGGATCCCGCCCGAGGAGCGGCACCCCCAGGCGGTCCGGATCATCTCGGCCCACCGTGCGCAGGGCCTCGAGTTCGACGTGGTGCTGATCGCCGGGTGCCTGGAGGGCGAGTTCCCCAGCCTGGGGGCCCGCTCGGCCCTCGTGGACCTGGAGTCGATCGTGGACCCGAAGCCCCCCACCGAGCGGCTCCGCGACCGCCTGGCCGAGGAGCGGGCCCTGTTCCGGCTCGCCGTCTCGAGGGCCCGCCTGGCCACGGTCCTCTTCGCGTCGACCTCCAGCGGAGCCCGCCGCCCCAGGCGCCCCTCCCGGTTCGCGGAGCGTCTGGGGATCGTCTGGGAGCCGGCGGCCGAGGTCGCCCCTCCTGCCGTCTCGCTGCGCTCGATGGAGGCGGCCCTGCGCCTCCGGCTCGCCGATCCCGAGGCCCCCCGTCAGGAGCGCCTCGCGGCCCTCGCCGCTCTCCCCGCGATCGGGGCTCGCCCCTCCGCCTGGTGGCACGGCCGCGACTGGACCGATCCGGGGCGCCCGATCCGGGAGGGCGAGTTCCAGACGAGCTTCTCGCGGCTGGAGGCCCTCGAGGCCTGCGGCCTCCTCTACCTGGGGAGGACCGAGCTCGGCCTCGACCCCGACGCCACCCACTACATGTGGTTGGGCTCGGTCATCCACGAGATCATCGAGCGGGTCCAGAAGGGCGAGCTTCCCCGGGACGTCGACGCCCTGGTCGAGGCGCTGGATGTGGCCTGGGAGCCCGAGCAGTTCCCCCACCGGGCCGTCGAGCACCGGCGCCGCCTCGACGCCGAGGCCATGCTGCGGCGCTGGGTCGAGCACGACCGGCGCGAGGCGATCGCCTCCGAGCGAGCCTTCGAGTTCGAGATCGCCGGGGCCCGGGTCCGGGGGCGCATCGATGCGATCTTCCAGATGAACAACGGAGGGCTCCACATCCTCGACTACAAGAGCGGGAAGAACGCGCCCACCCAGAAG
>DASUTW010000071.1:0-11119 GCA_036374395.1 Actinomycetota bacterium | reverse complement strand
CGGCGCGCGTCGGCACGGGCACAGATTGTAGGGCAGATGAGGGTCGGGCCGCGGCGAGGGCCGTCCCCGTCTAGACTCGCGGCGTGGGCGACGAGACCGTGCTCGTGGTGGTCGAGATCCCCCGGGGATCGAGGAACAAGTACGAGGTCGACCACGAGACCGGCCATCTGGTCCTGGACCGGATGCTCTTCACCTCGATGGTCTACCCGGCCGACTACGGCTTCATCGAGGGGACCCTCGGCTCGGACGGGGATCCGCTCGACGCGCTCGTCTTCGTCGGGGAGCCCACCTTCCCCGGCTGCCGGATCCGCGTGCGGCCCGTGGGGCTCTTCCGCATGTGGGACGAGAAAGGCGCCGACGAGAAGATCCTCTGCGTGCCGCTGAGCGACCCGATGTGGTCGCACGTGCAGGACCTGGAGGACGTCCGGGAGCCGCTGCGGAACGAGATCGAGCACTTCTTCGCCGTGTACAAGGACCTCGAGGACAAGCCCTCGGGCGTCGAGGGGTTCGAGGACCGGGAGGCCGCCCTGCGGGTCATCGCCGAGGCGCGGGAGCGGGCTCGAGGGGCCTGACTCAGGAGAGCCCCCGGAGCACGAACGACCGCGGCGCCCGCGGCGCCCCCGACTTGCAGGTGAGGGGCCGCGGCTCGAGGAGGACCTCCTCCACCTCCACGACCCTCGCCTCCCCCCGGACCGTGAAGTCCACGCGGTGGAGGGGCCCCAGCGACCGATGGCCCGTCAGGACGACGTCGTCCACCCCGACCACCCCCAGCGCCGCGCGGAGGTGGTGCTCGGCGGCCTGGGCGGCGGGGGTGAAGGCCGACCGGCCCCGGAAGTGGTCGAGGGCGATCCGGCCGCCCGCGTAGGCGTCGGCCACCCTCCCGGCCGCCTCCCCCGTCACCCGGCCGAAGTAGAGCCCGTGGGGGAACGCCAGGAGATTGCCCGCGAACCGATCGCCCCCCACGTGCGTGACCTCCCATGTGTCCTCGCGGTGGCTCAGGGCCCTGAGGACCGGCGCGCCCAGCCGCGCGCAGCACTGGTCGTGCTTCCCGTGCGTGCAGACGGCGAAGAGCGGCCCGGCGATCTCCTCGCCCAGCCCGCTCCAGCGATCGCGGGCCAGCGCCCCGAGGTCGAGGTCGAGGAGGTCCCGGGGAGCGTCGATCTGGAACGTGATCAAGCGGCGCTCGCGGCGCCCCGTGAAGGCGGCGAAGCACCGCCTGGAGCCGCCGGGGCCCCGCGAGCGCCGCTTGATCAGCAGCACCCGCACGCCGTGATGGTGCCCCTCGATCGCCAGATGCTCCCCCACCTCGCGCGGGAGCTCGCTGTCGAGGAGGGCGTGGTGGCCCCAGCGCCCCGGCTGCTCCACGAGCAGCCAGTGCCGGATGCGCGAGGCGGTTGCCTGGAGGGGCTCGTCCATGGCGAGCGCCAGCGCCGAGCAGGTCGGCGCGTCAGCCATCGGCCTCGAGGACGCCCTCCACGATCAGCCGGCGGCAGAGCACCAGGGCCGAGCCGGGATTCAGGTTCGGAAGCTCCCGGGGGGTGAACGGGCCCACCGCCTCGGCGACGAACCGGAGGGCCGGCTCCACCCAGCCGGGCATCCGGAGGATCCTGGTCCCGAGCCGGGCCACGGCCTCCTCGCCCTCCACGCCGGGCCGGAAGATCGCGCCCGCACGCACGCGGAGCGGCGTCGTCACGTCCACGGCGTCCAGCTGTGCCACCTGCTCGAGCTGCCCGCCCAGGACCGGGGGCCTTCCGTCCCAGAAGCCTTCCGCGAAGGACGCAGCGGCCTCCGGACCCGCGGCCTTCTCCAGCCAGGACCGGAGCTCGGGCAGACGGGCCGCGACCTCGCCGGCCAGGGCCTCCCGGTCGCGGGCGAAGCCGATCGGTAGCGCCTCCCGGAACGGCGCGTGCTCGGGGGCCTGCTCCATGACGTGCCGCCAGACGTCGAGCCAGGTCCTGGCCTGGATCCCCACCGTGACGTGGATCGAGACCTCCTCCCGGGCGGTGGCGTCGTGCGGGAAGCCTCGCGGGATGTAGAGCACGTCTCCGGGCGAGAGCTCCGTCTCCAGGATCGGCGCTCCGGGGTCCCCGAGCTCACTGGACCAGGGCTGCTCCTTCCCCGCCAGCTCGATCACCGGCAGGTAGACCCTCCATCCCTTCCGGCCGTGCGTCTGGATCACGAAGACGTCGTGCGTGTCGTGATGGACGGCGAACCCTCGCGAGGTGGCCGGCGTCACGTAGGCGTTGGCCTGGACCGGATGGGTGAGATCGAGCTCGAGCCGGCGGCAGAACGCGGCGATGGGCGGCCACTGCCGGTGGAGGGCCTGCAGGACGATCGTGGCCCCCCTGGCGAAGTGATGGACGACCCGCTCGGGTCGGACCGTCTCGGGAACCCGCCGGGACCCGATCCGGATCGTCCTCGTATAGTCGCCGACCGGGACCGTCGCTCCGTCGCGGACGAGCCGCATCCCGGGGAGCCGCATCAGGCCCCCGGTGACGAGCCGATCCACGCCGGGAAGATCCAGGAGAGAGGCGAAGTCGCCCGCGCCCTGCCTCAGGAAGGGGCGGCGTCCCCAGTGGTCCCCCGCGAAGCGCTCCTCGTCACCGACGAGCCGGCCGAGCGCTCCGTGCCGGCTCAGGCGTCCTCCTGGTCGGCGTCCTCGTCGGTCGCATCGTCGTCGTGATCGCCCTGGTCGCCCTGGTCGGCGTCGTCGACCTCATCGCCCTGGTCCTGCCCGTCGGCCTGGTCCACGCCGTCGGCGTCCTGCTCATCGGCGTCGCGCTCGGGCGCCGGGGCGCCGCCGGACTCCTGATCCTCGGTGCGGATGTCTTCGTCCCTGAGCTCGTCCATGCGGCCCTCCTTCCGCTTGCTCTCCGGCAGGCTATGCCCGGCCCTCGGGAGGCGCAAACGCTGGCCGCGTCAGTCGCCGGGCTCCTCCGGCCCGGAGGGCGTCCGGTCCGGCCGCCGATCCGCCGTGAGCAGCCGGTGGCCGGACACGACCGCCTCGGCCAGCTCGACGAGCTTCCGCCTCGTGCTGCGCGCCTCGTCGCGCAGCATCAGGAAGGCCGCGTGCTCATCCACCCCATGGCGCTCCATCAGGATCCCCTTGGCCCGCTCCGTGACGGCTCGTCGGACGAACGCGTCCTGGAGTCCCCGATACTCGCCGAAGCGCCGAAGCACGATGTCGATCGAGCTCTGCATCTCCTCGGGATCGTCGGCGGCCACGTAGGCCGAGATCCCCCGGCGAGCCGCCTCGTTGATGAACGCGGGGTCCTCGCCCCGGAGCACCGCGATGACCGGGCAGACGGCCTCCTGGACGATCTCGTCGATCCGATCCAGGGCCGTGGGCCCCTCCTCCACCAGGACGAGCGCGACATCGGGCTGCTCAGCTACCGTGTGAGCCCCGAGCTCCTCCAGCGAGGTCTCTCTGGCCACGACCTCGTGGCCCAGGGCGGTCACGAGCTCGGCGATCGCCTCGAGGTGCGCCACGTCGCCGTCCGCGATCAGGATCCGCAGCGACGTCGCCTGCTTTGGTGGCTCCATGTGGTCACCCTACCCGAGCGGGCTGACCCGGGGCACACCCTTGACGGTTCCGCCTCCGAGTCGTAGCGTGGGGGGTGCCGGTCCCCAGCCAACGGCTCGGCACGACAGGGCCCCAACCCCCGGCCGCCGCAGCTTCGGCGATCTTCGTCGACCAAACAGCGAGGCGGTCACGTGCCGGAAGCGTCTCCCACCGCCGAGCCTCTCGGGGTTCGGATCCAGCGTCGCAACGGGGTCGTTCGTGTGCTGCTGCGCGGCGCACTGGACCTCGCCGGCGCCCGACGCCTGGCAGAAGAGCTGGAGAGCGTCTCATCAGATGGCGCGGAAGGCGTCCTCCTCGACGCTCGCGACGTGACGTTCGCCGATCCCACGGGTCTCCGAGCCATGTTCGATGCGCTCCTTCACATGAGAAGCGAGGGCGCACGCACCGCCGTGATCGGCGTCACACCGGCCGTGCGGCGACTCCTCGAGCTCACGGGCACGGGGTCCGCGCTCGACGGAGCGGCCGGGTTCGGGCTGCTGAGGCGCTTCTCCTCGGAGGAGGGCGGCTGATGGTGACGAGCTGGCGCGACGTCGAGGTCTCCAACGGGACGGTCTTCCGGAGGATGAACGAGTGGACCCACGACGACACCGAGCACCTCGGCAACAGGATCGAGGCCTACCTCTGCGAATGCGGCGACACCTCGTGCACCGATCCGATCACGATCCATCGCGTGAAGTACGAACGCGTGCGCGCCTACCCAGCGAGGTTCGTCATCGCCCTCGATCACGAGAACCCGGAGATCGACTACGTGGTGCGCGAGGCGCCCGGCTTCGCCGTCGTCGAGATGGTCGGTGGGTCGGCCAGGATCGCGAGAGCCACCGATCCGCGGAGGTCGCATCCCACGGGGGTCGATCGATGAAGGCCCCCCGCCATCGCTCGATACGCCCAGGATCCTCGGCCGGCCGGCTGGGGCGGTCCCCTCCCTCGATCGCCGCCGCCATCCGGTGCGGGGCCCGGCGCTCCCCAGATCCAAGGAGACTCTCGATCGAGCCCCTCGGGCGACGGGCGCTCGCGCTGATCGGCGAGATCGACACGAGCGTTCGCTCGAAGGTCGCCTCGGCGATCGCGGACGTCGTGAGCAGCCCCGGCGGGGCGGTCCTCGATCTCGCGGGGCTGCGGTTCATGGACAGCGCGGGCATCCACGTGCTGACCGAGGCGGCGAGGGAGCTGAAGGGCGACGACGCCATCACGGTGCGCAACCCGCGCCCCTGCGTGCTGCGGGTCCTGGTCGCCGCAGCGACCCTGGGCTGGGAGGGACGCCTGCGCATCGAGCTCGATCGGACCGACCCATGACGACTCGGCTCGAGGCGCGCGTCGAGGCCGGCCACCGCATCCGGCTGGCAGGCGAGCTCGACATCTCCACCGTGCCCGTGCTCGAGCAGAGCGTGGACGGGCTCGTCGACGATCCTCTCATCCTCGAGTTGACGGACCTGACCTTCCTCGACTCCACGGGGCTTCGAGCGATCCTGCGTCTCGCACGGTCCCACGCGGATCGGGGGCGGCTCGTCCTGCGGGCCCCCACACCTCGCGTGCTGGAGGTGCTGACGATCTGCGGGGTGCTCGGCGGGCCCTTGAACCTCGAGCTCGAGCGCAAAGCAGAGGCGGCGGGCTGAGCCGACGCCCGCCCTTCAGCCGGTCCTGGACTCCGCGTACTCGTCCCAGGTGATCAGCACGTCTCGGGGCTTCGACCCCACCGACGGCCCCACCACTCCCCGCTCCTCGAGCATGTCCATGAGGCGGCCCGCGCGGGCGAACCCCACCTTCAGCTTCCGCTGAAGCATCGAGGTCGAGCCGAGCTGGGAGTGGATCACGAGCTCCATCGCCTGCTGGAGGAGATCGTCCTCCGCGTCGAGGTCCTCGTCGTCGGCGGGAGGCTTCCCCAGGCCCTCGATCCCCTCGACATAGTCCGGCTCACGCTGCTGCCGCACGTAGTCTGCGACCGCGTCGATCTCGTGCTGGGTCACCCAGGCGCCCTGGATCCGCGCGGCCTTGGACGCCGATGAGGGCAGGAAGAGCATGTCGCCGTGCCCGACGAGCTTCTCGGCGCCCCCCACGTCCAGGATCACCCGGGAGTCGGCCGCGCTGGCCGTCATGAACGCGATCCGGGACGGGATGTTCGCCTTGATCAGCCCGGTGACGACGTCCACGCTGGGCCGCTGGGTGGCCACGACGAGGTGGATCCCCACGGCCCGCGCCATCTGCGAGATCCGCACGATCGCGTCCTCCACGTCGCGAGGCGCCACCATCATGAGGTCGGACAGCTCGTCGATCACGACGAGGATGTAGGGCAGGCGCTCGAACTCCGCGTCCCGCCCCGGGGGGATGCGGAGCGAGCCGTCGGCGTGCGCCCCGTTGTACGAATCGATGTCACGCATCCCCACCGTGGCCAGCGACTCGTAGCGGAGCTCCATCTCTCGCACGACCCAACCGAGCGCCTCGGCCGCCCGCTTCGGGGCCACGATCACCGGCGAGATGAGGTGGGGCAGGTCCGCGAAGTGGCTGAGCTCGACCCGCTTGGGGTCCACGAGCATCAGCTTCACCTCGTCGGGGTGCGCGCGAACGAGGATCGAGGTCACGAACGCGTTGATCAGCGACGACTTCCCGGCGCCGGTGGCCCCGGCGATGAGGAGGTGGGGCATCTCGTTCAGCCTGAGGAGGAGGGGGTTCCCCTGGACGTCCTTCCCCAGGGCCACCGCCAATCGGTGCTTCTCCCTCCTCGCAGCCTTCGACCCGAGCACGTCGCCCAGCGTCACGAAGTCGCGGACCTTGTTGGGGACCTCCACCCCGATCGCGGACCTCCCGGGGATCGGGGCGATGATCCGGACGTCCGGCGTGGCGAGGGCATAGGCGATGTCGTCTCCGAGGTTGAGGACCTTGTTCACCTTGGTCCCCGCGGAGACCTCGACCTCGAAGAGCGTCACCGTGGGACCCCGGCTCGCGCCCACCACGCTGGCCGCGACGCCGAAGTTGCGGAGCGTCCGCTCCAGGATGGCCATCGTCTCCTTCTCGTCCCTCCCCGGCCCGCCCGACGCCGGCGCCTTCCGCAGCATGTCGACCGGGGGAAGCTTGTAGCCGCGACCCGCGGGGCTCGGGACGACGGAGGGGGTCGGCTCCTCCTGGGGCTCCGGGTCGGGGAGGGTCGGCGTCAGGATCTCCCCCTCCACCTCCGGCTCCTTCCGCCGGCGGCGCCTGGGCGCCGGCTCCTCGGCCTCGGTGAGGTCCAGAACCTCGTCCTTGGGCCGGACCAGCCACTCCCACACCGAGCGCAGCGGCGTGGCGGTGAAGACGAGAGCCCCGAGCGCCACGAGCCCGATGCAGACGATCGCCGCCCCGTAGACGGACATCACCTTCGAGAGCGGCCACGCCGTCAGCGCGCCGACCAGGCCCCCGGCATCGCCGAACCCCGAGAAGCCTGCCGCCGGGCTCGGATTCCCCCTCACCAGCGAGACGATGCCCAGGCCTCCCATCAGCAGGAAGATCAGGCCGATGAACATGCGGCCCCGGTCCTCCTCGGCCGTGCCCCGGACGAGCAGCAGTCCCCAGTAGAGGGCGAGCACGGGGAATGCGTACCCGGCCAGCCCGAGCATGCCGACGACCACGATCGTCAGGAAGCGCCCGAGGGGGCCCGCCGCGTCCAGCCAGATCCCCAGCACCGAGAGCCCGGCCAGCACGAGCAGCCCGATGCCGAGCGCGTCGGTCAGCTGCGGCCCGAGGTGCTCCGCGACCTTCTGGCCGGCTGCCGAGACCGCGCCGCCCGTCCTCCGCTTCTTCCGCTTCTTCGCCATCAGACCTCAATGATGACGGGAACGATGACCGGTTTCCGGCGAATCGCTTCGAAGAAGTAGCGGCCCAGCGTGCGCCGGATGTGCTGGCGGAGGATGCTCGGATCGGCCACCTCCTCCTCGGCCACCTCGGCCAGCGAGGCCAGGGTCCGGGCCTTCGCCTCCTCGAGCATCTCGGCAGAGGTCTCGTCATGGACGAAGCCGCGGGTGATGACGTCGGGCCCGGCCACGACCTCGCCGCTGTGCGCGTCGGCGGTGACGACGACGACGACGAAGCCGTCTCCGGCCAGCTTCCGGCGGTCGCGGAGGACCACGTCCCCCACGTCGCCGATCCCGAGGCCATCCACGAAGATCATCCCCGAGGGGGCCCGGTCGACGATCTTCACCGCCTCGGCCCCCACCTCCACCACGTCGCCGTCCTCCACGATGAGGATGCGGTCTCCCGGGATCCCGACGGCGCGCGCAAGCCGAGCGTGGTGGGCCAGGTGGCGCCGCTCCCCGTGGATCGGGATGAACCAGCGGGGGCGGACGAGCGAGAGCATGAACTGCAGCTCGTCCGCGGCCGCGTGGCCCGACACATGGACGTTCGCGATCTTCGAGTGGAAGACGTCGGCCCCCGTCCGGTACAGCCCGTCGATCGTGCGGTGGATCGCGGTCTCGTTCCCGGGGATGAACGACGCCGCGATCACCACGAGGTCACCCTCCTCGAGGTCCACCCACTTGTGCTCGCGGGCCGCCATCAGGGCGAGCGCCGACAGCGGCTCGCCCTGGCTCCCCGTGCAGACCACGGCCACCTCGCGGGGATCGTGGTCCTTGAGCCGCTCGATGTCGATCACGTCCTCCTCCGGAACGTCGAGGTAGCCGAGGCGGCGGCCCTGCTCCACGGACTGGTGCATCGACCGTCCGAGAAAGGCGATCTTCCGCCCCACCTCGCGCGCGGCATCGCAGATCTGCTGGACCCTGTGGATGTGGCTGGCGAAGCACGCCGCCACGATCAGCCGCTCGCCCCGCCGGAAGATCTCGAGGAGCCGCGGGCCGACCGTTCGCTCGCTGGGGATCGTCCCCTTCTCCTCGGCGTTCGTGGAATCCGAGAGGAAGACGTGGACGCCTCGCCTCGCCTCGTCCGCGATCCCCTGCAGGTCGGTCGGACGCTCGTCGATCGGCGTGGGATCCAGCTTGAAGTCCCCCGAATGGAGGATCGTCCCCTGAGGGGTGTCGATCGCCACGGCCACGCCGTCGGGGATCGAGTGCGTGACGCGGTGGAACCGCGCGGTGAAGCTCCCGATCCGCGCCTCCCGACCCGGGTGCACCTCGACGAGCTCGGCCCGGTCCTCGACGCCGTGCTCCTCCAGCTTGGGGCGGAGGAGGGCGAGCGCCAGCGCCGTGGCGTGGATCCTCAGCGGGATCTCCCGAAGGAGGTAGGGCACCGCCCCCATGTGGTCCTCGTGGCCATGGGTGAGGATCAGGCCGTCGATCCGGTCCCGCCGCCGCCGCAGCCACTCCCAGTCAGGGAGGACGAGGTCGATCCCGGGCATCTCCTCGGTGGGGAACGAGAGGCCCGCATCGAGCACGAGGACGCGGCCGTTCGACTCGAGGCAGGCCATGTTGCGCCCCACCTCCCCCACGCCGCCGAGGAAGACGAGGCTAGAGGACGCCTGCATCCTCCAACGCCTTGCGGATCCGGGAGCGCTCGTCTTCCGTGGCCGGGACGAGCGGCAGGCGCGGCGACCCGACGGGCTGGCCGATCATCTCCATCGCGGCCTTCAGCGGGATCGGGTTGCTCGTGATGAACAGCGCGTCGAACACCGGCAGCAGCTCCTCGTGGATCTTCCGCGCTCCTGCCGCGTCCCCGCCCTCGATCAGCTCCATCATCCGCTTAAGCCGCTCCCCCACGACGTGGGCGGCGACCGAGACGAGGCCGCGGGCGCCGGCGCACATCATGGCGAAGGTGGCCCAGTCGTCGCCGCAGTAGAGCTCGAAGTCGGTCGGGGCCTGAGCGACGAGGTGGGAGACGCCGTCGAGGTCGCCGGTCGAGTCCTTCACCGCGACGATGTTCTCCACCTCGACCAACCGCAGCAGGGTGTCGTGCTCGATGCGCGTGCCCGTGCGGCCGGGGATGTTGTAGACCATGACGGGCTTCGAGGTGGCCCCGGCCACGGTCGTGAAGTGCTCGATCAGGCCGCGCTGAGGAGGCTTGTTGTAGTAGGGGGTGACGACGAGCATCGCGTCCACGCCCGCCTCCTCGGCCTGATGGGTCAGGTGGACCGAGTGCGCGGTGTCGTAGGTGCCGGTCCCGGCGATGATCGTGCCGCCGCCGACCTCGGCGCACGCCCGCCAGAGGTCCACCTTCTCCCCGTCGGAGAGCGTCGCCGCCTCTCCCGTGGACCCTGTGACGACCAGCGCGTCCGTGCCGTGGTCGAAGAGCCAGGCGGCGAGGTCGCGGGCCCGGTCGAGGTCGAGTGATCCGTCGTCCTTGAACGGGGTCACCATGGCGGTGACGAGGGTTCCGAAGCTGCCGGCCATCTGCTGCCTCCTTCCCGCTGCGGCGGCGTCCGCCCCTCCGGCGGGGTGCGGCGGGGCGATCCCATCGTCGCACGACCCGGGGTTGCGCGGGGACCGACCGGGCGCCAGTCGGGCGTCCCGCCTTGCCCGGTCGGCCCGCCCCCACGCGGGGTCATGCTAACAGCGGTTGACCTGAACAACAAGAGCCTCATGTGCCACTCGTGCCGCACGGGGAACGAGTGATGCCCCGGCCTCGAGGGGTTCCGGAGCCACGGGAGACCCCCGCCGACCGGCTCCCGGGCCTGGACCCCCGTATGCTATGGGCGATGCGGATCTACACGAAGGCCGGCGACGACGGCACCACCGGGCTGCTGTACGGGGGCCGCATCCCGAAGTCCGACCCCGCCGCCGAAGCGTACGGCACGGTGGACGAGGCGGTGGCGTGCCTGGGGCTCGCCAGGGCGAACGCCACCGACCCGGCCGCCCACAGGCTGATCCTCGAGATCCAGCGGGACCTCTTCATCGTGGGAGCGGACCTGGCCACGAACCCCGAGGAGCGGGGGAAGCTCAAGCCCGGCGTCTCGCTGACGACCTCGGAGATGATCGAGCGCCTGGAGGGGACGATCGACGCCCTGGTCGAGGTCTCGCCGATCCCCGAGCACTTCGTGGTGCCCGGAGCGAGTCCCGGCTCCGCGGCGCTCGACATCGCGCGGGCCGTGGTGAGACGGGCCGAGAGGAGAGCCGTGGCCCTCAGGGAAGCGGGACGTGAGGTCAACCCCGAGGCGATCCGCTACCTCAACCGGCTCTCGGACCTGCTGTTCGTCCTGGCCCGCTCCCAGGCGGGGGGGCCGGAAGAGCCCAGCCGGAGCGAGGCCTGACGGCGGACCCTTAACCGCACTCGAAGACACGCGGGATATGCTCCCGGCACGCTGAAGGGAGGTCCCGGATGTCCGTTCGCTTGTCGGCACCACGTGGGCGCGTCGGGGAAGGGCTTCCCCGCGCGCCGATCTTGATCGTCCTGACGTTGGTCGCGGCGCTCGCGGGCGCGCCGCCCGCGAGCGCCGCGACCACGCTCGTCGTCGACACCACCACCGACGGCTACGGGAACGGCCCCGGCTGCACGCTGCGAGAGGCGATCGTGTCGTCGAACGTGGACCTCCCGATCGACTACTGCGACGGAGGAAGCGACCCCACGACGATCCGCGTCCCGGCCGGGCGCTTCAGGCTGTCGGTGGGCCCCGCCGGCGACAAC
>DASUTW010000070.1:0-2884 GCA_036374395.1 Actinomycetota bacterium | reverse complement strand
GCCAGCGAGCTCATCCCCAGCCGCACGTACTCCTCGACCCCGACGGCGTGCGGCGCCCCCGCGTCCCGGCCCCGCTCCAGCCCGGCTCCCTTCATCCAGTAGCCGGCCACGAACCCGAGGGTCAGCGTCACGAAGGAGACGAGGATCAGGACCCGCGCCCCCACCAGCCGGTCGCTCCTCACGGGACCTCGCCTTCGACAGGCGTATCGGCAGGGGCGAGCGGTGCCTCGGTGGCCTCCGCGGGCAGCTCGAGAGGGACGCTCGGCCTGCGCGCGGGCGCGGCTGCCGGAGAGGGCGGCTCGATCCTCTCCCCCGATCCGTACCAGCGCTCCATCCTCCGCAGGACCAGGGCCTGCAGGCGCCGGAGGCCCGGCGTCGGTCGCGCCGGGTTGCGAAGGAGCGGCGCCGGCAGGGTGGCCGCCAGGAGCGCCGCCTGGGACGGCGTGAGCCGCGCCGCCGGCCGGTCGAAGTAGCCCCGGGCGGCGGCCTCGACGCCGAAGACCCCCGGGCCCAGCTCGACGATGTTGAGGTAGAGCTCCAGGATCCTGCGCTTCGGGAGCCAGAGCTCCATCCAGGCGGTCAGGGCGGCCTCGCGGATCTTCCGGAGGAGGCTTCGTCGCGGCGTCAGATACAGATTCTTCACCGTCTGCTGGGTGATCGTGGAAGCGCCCCGCAGCTCTCCGCCCCGCTCGCGTCTCTCCCAGGCGGCCTGGATCTGCTCGAGGTCGAAGCCGCGATGCTCGTAGAAGCGGGAGTCCTCCGCTGCCAGCACCGCCCGTTCCATGTGCGGCGAGATCCGGTCGAGGGGCACCCAGTCGTAGCGTAGGCGCCACGGCTCTCCCGAAGCGCGCGCCTCGGCCGCGCGATAGCGCATCACCGACGTGACCTCGGGAGGCCGGTAGCGGTGCCAGACGACGACCGGAAAGTACATGAGAACGGAGGCGGACACGAGCGCGGCCGCCGACACGACGACGAAGGCCAGCGCTCGGGCAGCGGGCCGCAAAGCCTCACCGAGCCCGCGCGCGGCCCGACGGTGATCGGGCGGTACGGGGCATGTATCTTCGGGGCCTCGTCCCCGCCGCGGGAACCGTCATCCTGAAACCTCGCCCGGCGGGCCGACGTTCAGCTCTTGTACTCAGATCCCCACTTCCATCTGGAGTCCCTCTTCGTGCAACGACAGGAGCTCAAGCGCATGCGTGGCTCGATCGCAATGGCCGTCGCCGCCGTCCTCATCCTAGCTGCTGCCGTTCGGGCTCAGCAACCGGTGATTCCTCCGGGCTACACCGCCTACCGGATTTCGGGCCCCGGCATCAGTGGCGTCCCGCCGCTCCCCTTCCGCATCGAGGGCGACCGCCTGGTGGCCCCCGAGGGGAGCCTCGTGTCCGTCACCGCGAGCGCTCTGACCGCCGACCGCGTCCGCCTGTCCCTCGTGACCCCGGACGGTCCCGCGACCTTCGTCGGGCTACGCGACGGCGAGGCGTTCGCCGGCTTCCTCCTCCAGGAGGGCGAGCAGCGCTGGGCCATGCCCATGACCTTCGTCCCCGCGGGCCAGGAGACGGCGCTCGCGCCCGACACCGGGCTCCTGGGCTCGGGCGAGGGGGTGTCCCGTGTCGAGATCGTCCCCGCGAACGTGACCCTGAGGTCCAACGAGCAGCGGGCGTTCGTGGCGCGCGTGTACGACGAATCGGGCGCCGAGGTCGCCGACGCCGACGTCGAGTGGTTCGCGTTCGGCGGGACGATCACGGAGGAGGGCGATTTCCATGCCCTTAACGCGGGCGAGCGTCAGGTCGTGGCGCTGGTGAACGGAACCGCCATCGGAACGACGACGGTGATCGTCGAGGAGCCGGCGATCACGTCGCTGACGGTGTGGCCCGAGGTACCGTCGCGTCTGGCGGTGGGGAGCCGCGTGGTTTTGGAGGTGGACGCGCTGACGGCGATCGGTCGCTGGGATCTGGATCCGGCGGTGGTGCTGGAGTCGAGCGCGCCTTCGGTGGTGGGTGTGGAGGGTTGGACGCTGGCGGCACTGTCGCCGGGTCGGGCGCAGGTGACGCTGTCGGCTGGGGAGGCCCGTGAGAGCTGGTCGATCGAGGTGGTGGCGGCGTCGGGGGCGCTGTCGATCACGGGTGTGCCGACGGGCGCGGTCCGGACGGGTGACGTGGTGCGTCTGGGGACGACGGTGGCGGACGCGGTACCGCTGTGGGCGGTGGCGGAGGCGGGTGCGGAGGTATGGCCGGACGGTGCGTTCGTGGCCGAGCGCGCGGGGACGTACACGGTGCTGGCGACCTTGGGGGACGAGGTGGCGGAGGCGCGTGTGGCGGTGGAGTCGCGTGGTTTGTCGGGCCGGATCCGTATCCAGGGCCACGGTACGAACGTGGGTACGTACACGTCGGACCTGTGGCCGCAGTCGGGGTACGTGTACGTGGGTACGCACCAGGCGAACCAGCTGCGGACGTACGACGTGAGCGACCCGACGTCTCCGGTGTTGACGGACTCGCAGGCGTTCGACGCGCGGGTGGTGAACGATGTCAAGGTGTCGGAAGACGGGAAGTGGCTGGTGGCGACCCGCGAGGGAGCATCCGACCGTCGGAACGGGATCCTGGTGTTCAGCCTGTCGGATCCGTCGCACCCCGAGCTGGTCTCGGAGTACACGGAGACGTTGACGTCGGGTGTCCACAACGTGTTCTGGGTGGGCTCGTTGGTGTACGCGGTGAACGACGGGACGGGGGACCTGCACATCATCGATGTCTCGGACCCGGCGAGCCCCCGCGAGGTGGGTCGCTGGGGCCTTCCGGTGGAGGGCCGCAGCCTGCACGACGTGTGGGTGCAGGAGGGAGTGGCGTACCTGTCGTATCTGAGAGACGGTCTGGTGATCGTGGACGTGGGG
>DASUTW010000069.1:0-3154 GCA_036374395.1 Actinomycetota bacterium | reverse complement strand
GGGAGGGCTCGAGTCCTCGGTGGCCAACCTCTTCTCGCCGGGCGACCGCGTCGTCGTCCCGGTGACCGGTTACTTCGGGGATCGCTTCGCCAGGATCGCCGAGGCCTTCCACCTCGACGTCCGTCGGGTCGAGTACGACTGGGGCCGCGCCGTCGACGTCGCCGACGTGGAAGAGGCGCTGGGCGAGGCCCCCACGAAGGGCCTGCTGTTCCAGCACTCCGAGACCTCGACGGGCGTGATCAACGACGTGGAGCCGATCGCCAGGGCCGCGAAGGAGGCCGGGGCCCTGACCGCGCTCGACGTGATCTCCAGCGCCGGGGCCGTGCCGCTCGAGACCGACGCCTGGGGCATCGACGTGGCGATCGGCGGCTCGCAGAAGGCGCTCTCGGCGACGCCGGGGATCGCCTTCGCCTCGATCTCCGAAGCCGCCTGGGCCGCCCACCGCGAATCGACGAACCCGCGCTTCTACTTCGACTGGACCGCGGACCGGAAGGCCTACGAGCGGGAGAACCCCGAGGCTCCGTGGACCCCGGCCATCTCGCTGATGCTCGGCCTGCGCGAGGCGCTGCGGCTGTACCTCGAGGAGGGGGCCGAGGCGGTCCTCCGCCGCCACGAGCTGCTCTCGACGGCGACGAAGGAGGGCGTGCGGGCCCTCGGCCTGGACCTGTTCGGCGAGCACCCGGAGCGGGCCTGGGCGGTCACCACGGTCCGGGTGCCGGACGGCGTGGACGGGAAGGCGATCCCCGCGAAGATGCGGGCCGACCACGGGATCATCATCGCGGGCGGCCAGGGGCCGCTGGCCGGCAGGGTGTTCCGGATCGGCCACCTCGGCTACTACGACCGCTTCGACATCGTGCGGTGCCTGGCCGCACTGGAGCTCACGCTCATGGACCTCGGGTACCCGGCCAAGCCGGGGTCGGCGGTGGCCGCGGCCGAGGAGGTCTTCGCCCGGGCGTGAGGGTCCTCGTCACCGAGACGCTGGCCGAGCAGGGGCTGTCGCTCCTCCGCGAGTCGTTCGAGGTCGACGTCCGCATCGAGCTCGCCTCCGAGGGGCTCGCATCCGCGATCGCCCCCTACGACGCGCTCATCGTCCGGTCCCAGACCAAGGTCGACGCGGCCGTCCTGGAGGCCGCCGAGCGCCTGAAGGTCGTGGGCCGCGCCGGCGTGGGCCTCGACAACGTGGATGTCGAGGCAGCCACCAGGCGCGGCGTCATGGTGGTCAACGCACCGCAGTCGAACGTGCTCTCGGCCGCCGAGCACACGATCGCGCTGCTGCTGGCGCAGGCCCGGAACATCCCCCAGGCGCACGCGGCGCTCCGCGCGGGCGACTGGGACCGCAGGCGGTTCCAGGGGACGGAGCTGAACGGCAAGACGCTGGGGATCCTGGGGCTCGGACGCGTGGGGACCCTCGTCGCCCAGCGCGCCCTGGCCTTCGGCATGCGGCTGATCGCGTTCGATCCGTTCGTGCCCAAGGATCGGGCTCGGCAGCTGGGGATCGAGCTGATGCCGGACCTCGGCGCGCTCCTGGTGCAGGCCGACGTCGTCACGATCCACCTCCCGCGGATCCCCGAGACCGAGGGGCTGCTGGGGGAGCGCGAGCTGCGGATGATGAAGGCGGGCGCCCGGCTCGTCAACACTGCCCGGGGCGGGATCGTGGACGAGGCCGCGCTCGCGGCGGTCCTCGAGAGCGGCCATCTGGCGGGCGCGGCGCTCGACGTCTTCGACGAGGAGCCGGTCACCTCCCATCCGCTCTTCCGGCTGGAGAACGTCGTGGTGACGCCGCACCTGGGCGCCGCGACCAAGGAGGCCCAGGACAAGGCGGGGACCTCGATCGCCGAGATGGTGAAGCTGGCGCTGGAGGGCGAGTTCGTCCCCTACGCGGTCAACGTGGCCGCGGCCGAGGTCTCCGAGCTGACCCGCCCCTTCCTCCCGCTGGCCGAGCGGCTGGGGAAGGTCCTCCAGGGCCTGGCCGAGGAGGCGGTCGGTGCCGTCCACGTCGAGTACCAGGGGCGGGTGGCGGAGCACGACACGAGCGTGCTGACGCTCTCCGTGCTGAAGGGGCTGCTGTCCGGCGTCGTCCACGAGCCGGTCTCGTTCGTCAACGCGCCGATCATCGCTCGGGATCGCGGCATCCAGATCAGCGACACCCGCCGCCTCGAGGCCGAGGACTACGTCAGCCTCGTCGCCGTCTCCGCCGAGACCGAGGCGGGCCCGGTCCAGGTGGCCGGCACCCTGGCGGGGCCCCGGGGCGCCGAGCGGATCGTCCGCGTCTACGATTTCGACGACGTGGAGATGGCGCCGGCCGAGCACATGGCGTTCTTCCTGTACGAGGACCGCCCGGGCGTGATCGGCACGGTGGGGACGATCCTCGGGGACGCCGGGATCAACATCGCCGGGATGGAGGTGGGTCGGAAGGAGGCGGGGGGCCTGGCGCTGATGGGGCTCGCCGTGGACGCCCCGATCCCCGAGGACGTGCTGGAGCGCATCGTCCGCGAGGCGAAGATGCAGCGGGCCCGATCGATCCGCCTCTGACGGTGGTCGGGCCCCCGGGGCGCCATGTACCCTGAGGGCACCCGGAGCCAGGAGGACGCGGATGCCCATCACGCCGGTCGAGAAGGTCTGGATGGACGGGGAGCTCATCGACTGGGACGACGCCAGGATCCACGTTCTGACCCACGCCCTCCACTACGGCACCGGCGTCTTCGAGGGGATCCGCGCTTACTCCACGAAGCAGGGACCCGGCATCTTCCGCCTCACCGACCACATCCGCCGCCTCACGCACTCGGCCTCCGTCTACCTGATGGAGGTGCCGTACACGCCCGAGGAGCTGATCGAGGCGTGCAAAGAGGTCGTCCGGGCCAACGACCTCGACGCCTGCTACGTCCGCCCGGTCGTCTACCGCGGCTACGGGGAGATGGGGCTCAACCCGCTGAACGCTCCGGTCAACACCTTCATCGTCACCTGGCGCTGGGGGACCTACCTGGGGGACGAGGCCCTCCAGAACGGCGCCCGGGTCATGATCTCGTCCTGGCGACGGATCGACTCGAACGCCCTCCCGTCGGGCGCGAAGGGCACGGGGCAGTACGTGAACTCCTCGCTGGCCAAGATCGAGGCGCTGAAGGCCGGGTACGACGACGCGATCAT
Organism: Actinomycetota bacterium; assembly: GCA_036374395.1. GTDB lineage: Bacteria > Actinomycetota > UBA4738 > UBA4738 > CALAEC01 > DASUTW01. The sequence continues at coordinate 10 of DASUTW010000069.1, read as the reverse complement.
GCTCTCGCCG
>DASUTW010000068.1:0-4158 GCA_036374395.1 Actinomycetota bacterium | reverse complement strand
CGGCCGGATCACCGTGATGTCGCTGGCGCCACCGCCGATCCGGATCGGGACGGCGACCTTCGGGTGAGGCATCCGCACCTCGACCTTCGAGGCTCCTCCTGAGATCTCCAGGCTCGTGAGCTCGAGCTCCTGCAGGTCGGCGGTGACGTCCGACATCCCCCACCTGGCCTCGAGCGCCCACGGGATCCTCCCGGAGAGCGTGATCTCGCCGCGGGGCGGATGGATGCTGGGACGGTACCGAACGGACACGGTCCCCTCGGTGAGCCGGATCTCGGGCACCTTCCCCTCGAACCGGGCTCGGTAGAGATCCTCCATCTGAGCGTCCACCCTCAGCTCCAGGTGTGAAGCGCCCCGCGTGAACACGAGGCGACCCGATTTGATCGAGCCCAGCGGGGCGGCCATCTCCTCGACGGTTCTGCTCTTCGTCATCTTCTCCATCTCCTTTCACGTCACCTCGGGGCCTCACGGGCCCCGATGGGCTCCGGCGCCCGCGCCGGGCCGGCGGCCAGGGCCGCCAGGAAGCGCTCCAGCGCGTGGATCGCCGCCCGGGCCTGGGGGGACCAGCGGGTGGCGATCAGGTCGAACATGTGATCGGTGTGTGGCAGGTGGACGGCGGTCACGGGCACCCCGGCCTCCACGAGTCGTCGGTGCAGCGCCCGGGCCTCGGCGACCGGCGCCATCTCGTCGTGGAGGCCGTGCACCAGCAGCGTGGGCGGGAGGTCTCGGTGGATGTGGGTGAGCACCGACAGGGGCTCGTAGCGTTCGGGGACCTCGGTGGGCGTCCCGCCGACCAGCCAGTCGCATCGGCCGGCCTCCATGTGGTGGAGGCGCAGACGGACGGAGTCCTCTCCGAACACGCGGAGCGCCCACTGGGGCGGCGGTGCGTCCCAGTCGGGCTGCGGATCGTCGGGGCGGCAGACCTTCCCCTGCGAGGTGTGCTCGTACATCGCCGCCAGATCCACCTGCCCGTAGAGAGACGCGACGCCGCAGACGTCCAGATCGGATCCGGAGAGGGCCGCCGGCGTGAGGATCGGGTCTCCGTGCGCGTAGGCGGCCAACAGCGCGAGGTGGCCGCCCGACGATCCGCCGGCGAGCACGATCCGGTCCGACCGGATCCGCAGGTCGGCGGCGTGCTCCTTCGTCCATGCCACCGCCCGCGCAGCGTCCCCCACCATCCCGGGGACGTCCGTCTCGGGGAACAGCCGGTAGGCGACGTCCACGATTACGTGGCCCTGCGAGGCCAGGTGGCGGAAGAGGGGCCGGGTGCCCGCGTCCTTGTCGAGGATGTAGTACGCGCCGCCGTGCAGGAAGACGACCGCCAGTCCCGAGGGGGGCACGCCGGCCGGCGGCTCCCACACGTCGCAGAGGAGGTCCCGATCCGTGCCGGGCACCGTGGCGAAGACGACGTCCTGCCGAAGGCGGGGCTCGGGAGCGCGGGGCAACGGTCCACGCCACATCCGGCCAACCATCCGGTCCCGACGAGCGGAAGGGATCCGATCGGCCCAGCCGGGACCCAAGGCAGGGGTCAGGTCGGCGCGAACCAAGCCCAAGCGCACGATCACGAAGGAGGCCCCGACCGCGGCGAGCGCGGCCGGCACCGCCATCCACCAGGATCCTCGCAGCACCCCCGTCAGGGCGAGGAGGAGCGCGGCGCCGGCGATGAACGGGGTGAAGGCGCCGGCAGCGACCTTGGGCATGAAGAGGTACAGGCCCACAGGCCGCCAGCGGAAGGGCACGAAGAGCAGAGCGGTCCAGGCCAGGAGGGCGATCGCGATCCCGACGCCCAGCCCGTCCAACAGGGCGACCATTCTCGCACCCTCCTCCCCGCCCCCCGAGGGCGCACCAGCGCCCAGGCGAACGGCATCTCTCGGGCGATCCCCAGCATGCTCCTCCCGGGCCTCACGGCCTAGGGTCGAACGCAGGGCTCGTCACGGGCCGGAGGACTCCTTCTCCCCGAGCCGGACCTCCCGACGGCCGCTCTGCGCCAGGCCGCGACCACCGCCCGAGCGACCCACGGTTGCCGGGCCCATCGCCTCTAAGCTGGGCCGAACGGCCGAGCGAGACTGCACCCGAGAGGTGGAGCGATGGGCCGGCACGATCAGCAGACGCTGGCGCGGGGGATCCGCGGGAACGCCGATCCGAGGGTGCTGCTGGTCGGCTACAACGGCGCCAACAACACGGGAGCCGAGGCGCTCCTCCTCGTGGACATCGCGGACGTCCAGGCGGTGCTCGGGTCCGGCGCCCGGCTGACGATCCCGGCGCTCGAGCCTCGGAACCTCGCTCGCTACGTCGGCGGGCAGCCGGGCGTCGACGTCGTCCCGATGCCGATGATCTTCCCGCCGACCGTCCGCAGGCTCGTGCGCGAACACGATCTCATCGTCCTGGTGGAGGGCGCCACGTACATGGACGCGAGCGCTTCGGCGCTCCTCTGGTACTTCATGTGGGCGACGAGGTGCGCGGCCGTGGCCGGGAAGCCATGCCTCGCCTACGCGGTCGATGCCGGGGAGCTGAAGCCGCTGAATCGGCGGCTCGTTCGTCGCATCGCACCAAAGACGGACCTCATCGTCGTGCGCTCGGCGGCGGCCGCGAAGCGGCTGCGAAGCTGGGGCGTCGACACACGGATCGAGGTCACCGCGGACAACGCGTTCCGGTTCGAGCCGAGGGCCGAGGACGCGCAGTGGCTCGAGGAGGCCTGGCCGGACGCCGGACCCCATCCCGTCGGGATCGCGGCCGTCGACTACAACGTGTGGCCCGTCGTCGTCCGCCCGTGGGGTCGACGAGCCGACTGCTACCGCTGGCCCTACTACTACTCGCGATCCCCGAAGCGCCGCGCGGCGAGCGCTGCCCTCGCCGAGGGCTATGCTCGGCTCGCCGACAGGATCATCGAACGGCACGATCGCTCGGTCGCGCTGATCTGCATGGAGCAGCTCGACGAGACGCTGGCGCAGCGCATCCATGAGCGCATGGTCCACTCGGATCGCGCCCGGATGTTCTCCTCCCGCGACCACGACGCCTCGAGGATGACGGTTCTCCTCCGGAGCCTCGGAGCGCTCGTCACCTCCCGGTACCATGCCTCCGTCCTCTCGCTCCCGGCCGGCGTGCCCCAGGTCGCGGTGCGGCAGGACCTGCGGTTGCAGACGCTGTACGAGGAGATGGGGTTGGCGGACCTGTGCGTCGCTCCCGGCCCCGGCATGTTCGATACGGTCCGCTTCGCGGTCGATCGGCTGCTAGCCGACGACGGGTCGCTCGGTGCTCGTCTGCGCCGAGAGCACCAAGGTCATCTCGAGGCGGCCCGCCGGAACCCCGAGCTGCTGGCGGCGTTCGTCGCCGAGCATGGGTGGAGGTCGCCGGCATGGGCGATGTAGTCCTGCTGACTGGCGGCACGGGGTTTCTGGGGACCGAGATCGCCCGCAGGCTGCTGCGGCGGCCCGAGGCGAGGATCGTCGCCCTGGTCCTGGCCCCCGACGAGGACGAGGGGCTGCTGGCCGCGAAGAGGGCCTGGTCCTACGCCCCGGATCTCGAGGAGGGGCTGGCGGCGGGTCGGGTGGAGATCGTGGCGGGCGACGTCCGCTCCGCCGATCTGGGGCTCGAGCCCAGCGTCCGCAGTGGACTCCTCCGACGGGTCACCCACATCGTCCACGCCGCAGCCGACCTGCGGATCGACGTCGCCCCCGCTGATCTCCGCCCCACGAACGTCGAGGGCGTGGCGAACGTGCTCGCCTTCGCCCGGGCCTGCCACGCGGACCATGGGCTGTCGCGCCTCTCGCACGTTTCGACGGCCTACGTGGCCGGCGGGAGGACCGGCGAGGTCCCCGAGGACGCGCTCGACGACCGCTTCGGCTTCGAGAACGCGTACGAGCTGACGAAGTACGAAGGGGAGCGCCTGGTCCGAGACGCGATGAAGCACCTGCCGATCTTCGTCTTCAGGCCCGCCATGATCGTGGGCGATTCCCGAACGGGGGAGGTCCGCACGTTCAACAGCTTCTACGTCCCCCTGCGCCGCTACCTGACGGGTCATGTGCGGGTGGTGCCGGCGAGCCCCCGCCTGCGCGTCAACATCGTCCCGGTCGACCACGTGGCGGACGCCGTCGTGCGTCTGACGTTCGAGCCGGCCGCCGAAGGGTCCACCTTCCACCTCACCGCTCCCGCGGAGCATCT
>DASUTW010000067.1:0-4190 GCA_036374395.1 Actinomycetota bacterium | reverse complement strand
CTGGCCGTAGCCCTTCCCGGCCGCGATCCCCAGGTCGGCCTCGCGAGCCTCGCCGGGCCCGTTCACGACGCAGCCCATCACGGCCACCCGCATCGGCTCGGTGATGCCCTCGCGCTCCAGCGCCTCGTTGACCTGCTTCGTCAGCCCCAGGACGTCCACCTCGGCCCGTCCGCACGAGGGGCAGGCCACGAGGTCGAGGCCGAGCTCCTTCAGCCCCAGCGAGCGGAGGATCCAGTTCCCGACCTTGACCTCCTCGACCGGGTCGTCGGTGAGGGAGACGCGGATCGTGTCGCCGATGCCCTCGGCCAGGAGGGTCCCGATGCCGACGGCCGACTTCACGCCTCCCGCCGGCATGGGGCCGGCCTCGGTCACCCCGAGGTGCAGCGGGTAGTCGCACCGCTCCGCCAGCAGCCTGTAGGCCTCGATCATCTCCCTCGGGTCCGAGTGCTTCACGGAGATCTTGATGTCGGCGAAGCCCTCGTCCTCGAGGATGCGTACCTCGTTCATGGCCGACTCCACGAGGGCCTGGGGCGTGGGGCGACCGTGCTTCGCCAGGAGGTCCTTCTCCAGCGACCCCGCGTTGACCCCGATCCTGATCGGGACGCCGCGGGCCTGGGCCTCGCGGGCGATCAGGCGCACCTTGTCCTGGTACTTGATGTTGCCGGGGTTGATGCGCAGGCCGTGGATCCCGGCCTCGAGGGCCATCATCGCGTAGCGCCACTGGAAGTGGATGTCGGCGATCACGGGGATCGTGGCGTGCTCGGCGATCTGCTTCAGCGCCTCGGCGTCCTCCCTGTGGGGGACGGCCACGCGCACGATCTCGCAGCCGGCCGCCACGAGCGATGCCATCTGCTGGAGCGTCGCGTTGACGTCGGCCGTCTTCGTGGTCGTCATCGACTGGACGCGGACGGGAGCGTCGCCTCCGACCTCGACCCAGCCCACCTTGACCTTCCGGGACCCTCGGCGTTCGGTCTGCACGGGTCCAGTGTACCGACGGCCCCCTCCGAGCCGGGCCGGAGGGGCCTCGTCAGCCGAGGAACCGCGCCGCCACGATGTCGCCTCCCGGGGTCTCCGTGTACCCGGCGATCAGGATCTTCGTTCCCCGGACGACTACGTCCCAGGCGGCGGCAATGTCGGGGCCGAAGTCGGCCATAGTCATCCCCCCTGAGCCGAACGTCCCATCGATTCCCCCGCCGGGGCCGAACCGGAAGACCGCTGGATCCGGGGGGAACCCGATCGATCCAGCCACGACGAGCTTCTTGCCGGAGCGGCCCAGAGCCTGCCCCGTCGCGTCGTCCCCGAAGTCGGCGAGCACCTTGCCGTCGCCCCCGCCGAAGCTTCGGTCCAGGCCGCCGCGCGGCTTGAACCGAGCCAGCCCGATGTCACCGCTCGCGTACGCGACCACGACGATGCGGCCGTTGGGGAGAACCACGAGGTCGTTGGCCCAGTCCCGCGCTGCCACCATCGACACGACCTTCTTCCCATTGCCGGCGAACGTCCTGTCGAGCCCGCCGCCGAGCCGGTACCTGGCCAGCGCCACGTTCTGCGTCGCAAACGACGTCCCGCTCCCGCCTGCCACCACGATGCGATCGTCCTGCAGCGCCCCCGCGTGTGCCCCATCGTCGCCCCCGAGGTTGGTGATCACCCTCCCCTTCTTCCCGAACGACTTCATCACCCTGCCGCCCTTCGTGAGCCGTGCCAGCACGAAGTTCTCGTTCGGATAGCTCGCCCCCACGAGGACGACGGATCCGCCGGGCAGCCGCACCATGTCCAGGGCCACGGCGTTGCCCGGGAAGGCGACCGTGCGCTTCCCCTTGCTGCCGTACGAGGTGTCGAGGGTCCCCGACCGCCGGAACCGCGCCACGGCAAACCGACTCTTCCCCTGGCCGTCGAGAGCCTGCCCGGCCACGAGGAACTTGCCCTTCGGAAGGAGCTCCACCGCGTAGGCCGAGTCATAGCCTCCGAAGAAGTCCGTGGTGACGACCCCATCCCCACCGCCGAACGACGAGTCCGGGACCCCGCCGCTCGTCAGCTGGATGACCACGACGTCATTGTCGCCGCCCTCGTTCGTCGTCCCGGCGATCAGGGTCTTCCCGTTCCGGCGGGTGGCCACGGCGTAGCTCTCCTCCGAGCCTCCCAGATCCACGACCCGCATGCCGTCGCCGTCGAACGTGGGGTCCAGGTCGCCGGGCACGGCTCCGGACGCCTGGGGCCCGAGCGCCATCGTCCACGCCACCACCAGAGCCGGCCCCAACAGTCGTCTCTCGCTGCCGATCAGCCTCATGATCCCGACCTCCATGGGCGGCGGCACGGAGCCGCCGGACCGGACCCATTGTCGGGTGGGCCCCTTTGGGTGGCCTTAAGGCCGGTCCGTCTGGGGGCGAGCCCTACCGGAACGGGTCGGGCACGGGGTTGGCCACGTCGAGGTAGGCCAGGGCCAACGTAAGGAGGATCAGGAGGCCGGCCACCGCGGCGGTGAGCGGGATCAGTCGGGCCATATCCACCTTCCGCCCCGTGACCTTCTCCCAGGCCAGGACGGCCAGGTGGCCGCCGTCGAGCGGCGGCAGCGGGAGGATGTTGACGATCCCGACGAACACGTTCAGCGCCGCGAGGAAGGCCAGCAGGATGTCGTAGTTGTCGGTGGAGGCGGCCTGGCCCGCGAGGCGCCCCGCTCCGACGATGCTGAGCGGGTCCTCGACGGAGCGCTCGGCCTGCCCCGTGACCAGCTCCCCGATCCTGGCCAGGCCGCTGGGCCTGAACACCCGCCCCAGGGCCTTGAAGGATTCGACCGCGATCTCCCCCGTCCCCTCGACACCGCGCCACAGGGCCAGGTGGACGGGCTCGGTCTCGCGAGGGGGCTCGATGCGGATCCCGAGGCGAGCCACCTGCTCCCCCTGGATCTCGTCGAGGACGGGCGTGGCCCGGAGCGTGACCCGCTCGCCGTCCCGCAGCACGACGATCGCCATCTCCTCGCCCTCGCTCCCCGAGGTGATCTCGACGAGCTCCTCGTTGGAGTCGATCGGCTCCCCGTTCACCTCCACGATCTGGTCGCCCTCCTCCATCCCCGAGCTCGCTGCCGGGGACACGTCGCCGGCCAGCCGGGCCTCCACCGTCCCCACGAGCGGCGGACCCTCCACCGGCACCCCGAGGAAGGCGACGATCGAGGCCAGCAGGAGGATCGCCAGGACGAAGTGGGTGAAGGACCCCGCCGCCAGGACGATGGCCCGCTGCCACGCGGGCTTGGCGCCGAAGATCCGATCGCGGTCCTCGGGCGCGGGCTCCTGGAACGGGTTCATGCCCGCGATCCGCACGTAGCCGCCGGCGGGGATGGCCTTGATCCCGTACTCGGTCTCCCCTCTCCTGGTGGACCACAGCCTGGGGCCGAACCCGACGAAGAACTCCTCGACCTTGATCCCGAACCACTTCGCGGTGAAGAAGTGGCCGGCCTCGTGGATCAGGATCATCAGGAGGAGGGCCTCGATGAACAGCACCACCCCGCGCCATCCCTCGGGCACGACCAGGAAGAGCAGGAGGTTGAGGGCGAGCAGGCCCACGAGGAACCCGAGGAAGCCGCGGAGCAGGCGCATCTACTGCTCGATGAGCTCGGCCGCGCGCTGGCGCGCCCAGGTGTCCGCGCGGTCGAGGTACACGACCGACACGACCCCCGCGGGCTCGTGCTCGTCGATGACCTGCGACACGACGTCGGTGATGCCGGTCAGCTGGATCTTCCCCTCGAGGAAGGCCATGACCGCGACCTCGTTGGCGGCGTTGAGCACCGCCGGATACGTCAGGCCCGCCCGCCCCGCCTGGTAGCAGAGGTCTACGGCGGGGAACGCCTCGCGATCGAGCTCCTCGAAGGTGAGGCGCCCCAGCGAGGGGAGGTCCAGCGGCTCGACGCCGGTCGGCATGCGGTCCGGGAATCCCAGCGCGAGCTGGATCGGCAGGCGCATGTCGGGGTTCGAGAGCTGGGCCATGGTGCTGCCGTCGCCGAACTCGGCGAGGCTGTGGACGATGCTCTCGGGGTGCACGACGACGTCGATCCTCGAGTACTCCAGGGCGAAGAGGTAGTGAGCCTCGATGATCTCGAGGCCCTTGTTCATCAGCGTGGCCGAGTCGATCGTGATCTTGGGGCCCATCTTCCAGGTCGGGTGGGCCAGGGCCTCCTTCACCGAGGCCTTCTCCAGCTCGTC